>NZ_JBNGOX010000040.1:0-56917 GCF_050589785.1 Carboxylicivirga caseinilyticus
ATACCCAGTCATTGGTAAATTTGGTTGATGAGTTTGAGAAAAAGCCAGAGTTGTGCTGTTCAATTCTTAACTTTAGGTTTTGAGTTTGACCAATATAAAATCTGTCAAATTTCTCAGAATAAATTATATAAACGTGGTATTTGACCATGACTAAAAATACAAAAAAAAAAGGTTGACTTCTTTCGAAATCAACCTTTTAAGTGGTGCCACCTGGAATCGAACCAGGGACACACGGATTTTCAGTCCGTTGCTCTACCAACTGAGCTATGGCACCTTGTTATTTCTACCGAAGTAAAAATAACGAACAATAACCCTTTACCCTTTAATATTAGTTCTGTCCTCACAGAACTAACAAACCCTAAAATCAGTCTCTCAAGACTGGTGGTGCCACCTGGAATCGAACCAGGGACACACGGATTTTCAGTCCGTTGCTCTACCAACTGAGCTATGGCACCATTCTTTAAAAATCCCCATTTTTCGGGGCTTTCAGGAGCATTTCGTTCAAATGCGGTGCAAATATACGGAAAGATTCTTTACTACAAAATCATTTTTGAAAAATTACTTTTTCTTTTTTTGATGAGGTGTGCTAATTTACTTGATATTTAGTAATTTTGCGCCTCATAAATTTTTTAATGGAATATCAGAATTTCACTTTGCCAAATGGCATTCGCATAATTCATAAGCAGGATAAGTCACATGTAGGGTATTGTGGGTTGATCATAAATACCGGATCGAGAGATGAGGAAGAAAAAGAACATGGTATGGCTCATTTTATTGAGCATGTTGTGTTTAAAGGTACCAAAAAAAGAAAGGCTTATCATATTTTAAGCAGGTTGGATGACGTTGGAGGAGAATTAAACGCTTATACAACCAAAGAAGAGACATGTATTTACGCCTCTTTTCTGAAACAGGATTTTCAACGAGCCATTGAATTAATTCATGATATTACTTTTAATTCGGTTTTTCCGGCTAAAGAACTGGAAAAAGAGAAAGAGGTGATTGTTGATGAGATTAATTCATATAAGGATAGTCCGGCTGAATTGATATATGATGAATTTGAAGAAATGGTGTTTGCCAATGATCCAATGGGTAGAAATATATTAGGTACGCCTAAACATTTGAAGTCATTTGGAAAAAAACACATTCAGCAGTTCATTGATCGTAATTACAATACCGATCAGATGGTGTTTGCCAGTGTTGGTAATGTATCATTCAAAAAAATTGTAGCCTGGGCTGAAAAATATCTGGGTACAGTACCTACAAATCTGAGACAGTACAATCGGCCTGAGGTGTGTAAGTATATTCCTAAATCTTTGACAATTGAAAAGGATACCCATCAAAGTCATGTAATCATCGGGAATGTTGCTTACGATTTTAATAACCCCAGTCGATTACATCTTCATTTGTTGAATAATTTATTGGGTGGGCCTGGAATGAATTCAAGATTGAATATGGCATTGCGCGAAAAAAATGGAATTGCATATAATGTTGAGTCGAGTTATACACCTTATTATGGAACCGGAATTTTTTCGATATACTTTGGAACCGATCCGGAAAATCTTTATCGTTCCTTTTCAATTATTGACAGAGAGTTAAAGAAATTAAAAACGAAAGAATTAGGATCGCTGCAACTTCATAAAGCTATAAGGCAATTAAAGGGACAGATGGCTATTTCGGCTGACAATCGTGAAAACCTGATGTTGAATATGGGTAAAAGCTACCTTTTGTACGATCAGGTCGATAGTCTGTATGATGTGTATAAGAAAATTGATTCAATCACAGCTAAAGATTTGCTCGATATAGCCAATGAGATACTGGCAGATAATCAATTGTCGTATTTAATTTATCAGTAGAAATGGATTATTCTATAGAACTGGAACAATATATTTTAGATCATATAGACGAGGAAAGTGATGTATTAAAAGAGCTTAATCGTCAGACCCATATAAAGATGCTACAGCCACGTATGTTGAGTGGTCATGTTCAGGGACAGATTCTGAAGATGTTGGTGCAGATGATTGCTCCGTTAAATGTACTTGAAATTGGAACATTTACAGGTTATTCTGCTATCAGTATGGCACAAGGTCTGGAAAAAGAAGGAGCACATATCGATACCATTGAAATTAATGATGAACTCGAGCCATTTGTTGTTCCTTTTCTTCAAAAATCAGGTTTTGATAAAAAAATCACCATGCATATTGGGGACGCCTTGGATGTTATTCCAAAGCTTGAAAATAAATATGATTTAGTATTTATGGATGGTGACAAACGCGTCTATCCACAGTATTACGATTTAGTTTTTGATAAATTGAATCCTGGTGGCTATATTCTGGCAGATAATATATTATGGGATGGTAAAATAGTTCAGGAATTAAAAAAGAATGACCGTTATACTAAAGGAATTCTTGAGTTTAATAATAAGGTTAAGAACGATAGCAGGGTTGAAAAAGTAATACTGCCAATACGCGATGGAATTTTTATGATTCGGAAAAAAGCCTAAACTTTTTTAGGTAGAATATGTTTTCATCTAACATTAACCATTGAAATTATGAAAACTGCAATTTTTTACGGTTCATCACTTGGAAATACTCATTTTGTTGCTGAAAAAATTCAGATGCAATGGCCGGATGCTGATTGCAGATCGGTTATTGATTTGCGAAGTGATGATATTCTGAAATATGATTTTATTATTTTAGGAACATCTACCTGGGGAGTGGGTAATTTACAGGATGACTTCGAACTTTTTGTTGATTTATTATTGTCACTCGACCTGAGAGATAAAACTTTTGCTCTTTTTGGATGTGGAGATCAACAAACCTATCCCGATACTTTTTGTAATGGCATGGGTAAGCTTTATCATCTTATTGACGTAAAAGGGTGGAAGATTATTGGAGATTGGTCAACTGATGGGTACGATTTTTCTGAATCAGAAGCAGTGATTGATGATCGTTTTGTTGGTCTTGCTTTGGATGAAGATAATGAACCGGATATGAGTGATTACCGAATAAAGCATTGGGTTGCTAAATTACAGCAAGAGTTGTAATCAGGTGATTAATTTGTCAAGGTCCTGTTTTTCAAAAAGAGTAGGATAGTCTTCTAGAAAGTTTTCCATAACGATACGCATAACGGCCTCTCTCATAAATTTAGACTTATTGCCAATTTTGTACTTTTTGCAGTAAATTTCTATTGCCTGGTTCTCTTTGTCGTTCAGTAAAAAGGTGGCCTTGTGTTTTCTAATCAAAGCCTTATCGCGATTTAATATAGCTAATTCCTTCTTCTTGTCTATTTTAGTCATGCACTCATTCGCTTATGCTTCACAAAAATAGTAAAATACCTGCTATCTGAAAATTTCAATCGCTTTACCTGCCAGCAGAAATCCGACACCTGTGGTTTTTGAGTCAATAAATTTATTTTTGGAGTTTAAAAATTAAAAAATCAAACTTAAATTTGCATTTTTATTTAATACATCATTAATAATATATAAATGGGACGCGCATTTGAATATCGTAAGGCCACCAAGTTAAAGCGCTGGGGAACGATGGCCAAGACTTTTACAAAGATTGGAAAGCAAATTACAATGGCTGTTAAGCAAAGCGGCCCTGACCCGCAAAGTAATTCTCGTTTGCGTGTGTTAATGCAAAATGCCAAGGCTGCCAATATGCCAAAGGATAATGTGGAAAGAGCTATAAAAAAAGCTACTGCACATGATTCAGGTGATTTTAAAGAAATTGTTTACGAAGGATATGGACCATTCGGAACAGCTTTTATGGTTGAAACTGCTACTGATAACACTACCCGTACTGTAGCTAATGTTAGAAGTTACTTTAATAAATATGGAGGTTCGTTAGGAACAACTGGCTGTGTTGACTATATGTTTGAACACCAGTGTAACTTTAAAGTAGTTATGAAGGAGGGAATAGATCTGGAAGAGCTGGAACTGGAAATGATCGATTGTGGTATTGATGAGATTTTCGAAGATGAAGGATCTATCATGATTTATGGTGGTTTTGAATCATTCGGACCGATACAGAAATATCTGGAAGAAAATGGGTTTGAAATCGAAAAGGCTGAATTTGAGCGTATTCCTCAGGATACAAAAGAATTAACTGAAGAGCAAATGGTTGAAATTGATAAACTCTTAGCTAAATTTGAAGAAGACGATGATGTAACTAACGTTTTCAATAATATTAAGTAAGTTATCACTCAAAATATTTTGAAAGGCGGTAATCGAAATTCGGTTATCGCCTTTTTATAGATAATCAATCATGTTGAGTTGAATCAGTTCATTGATGATGTCTATAATTTCATTCATGTTTTCGTTTGGGATAGATGCTTTGTCTGAAATTTCTTCAATCGTTAAATACTGTCCGTCGGGGAAAGGCAGGTTGTAAAGAAAAAGTCCCTGGTGGGTTGTCAGGTGAATTTTCTTTTCTTTTCTATTTCTGTTTGAGCCAGAAACAATGGTAACACTACTGAATAATTTACCATTCCTTGCCAATGAAAATTGCATACCTGCATTTTGTTTTTCCCGAATTCTTACAGTTTTTATCCATTCAGTTTCTGTGTTACCAAACTCTTCCTCCAAATCGAGAGTAAATTGTATTTTGCTATGTGCTAGTTCGTAACGAAAGTATGGTCTTTTGCCTTCGTTCACCTCTTTTTTCGATAATATTTCAAGTTCAGACAAGGCCTCCAGAAATTCCTGTATTGTTTGAATGTGAAGTCCCAGTCTGGAAGCTGCTTCAGATGCAGATATCGTTTTGTAATTTATTAATAACCTGAATATGTCTTTTGCAAAACTCTTCGAAAGGTAATTGCCTAATATGGCCGCTTTTTCAAATTTCATAATTAGGAAAATAAACCAATTTTTACCGAATTTAATCTGTCTAAAATTCTAACCTTACTGCCATTCATATAAAAATCGGCAAATGTTATCATTAATTTACCTAATGATTCACACAGGTTATCAAAGGCAAGATCATCCCTGTAATCCAGATAATCTTTTTGAGAGATATGAACTGATACTTCACCATCAAAATCAAAAGCTATCCAGGTTTCTTTTAAATAATCGAATCCTGGGTTATATAAAATGGGATATTCTTCACCCATCTTAACCGGAACTAATACTATTCTGTTGGATTCAACATAGGTCATGCAAACCAGTATTTTTTTCAGGTAGTTTCCAAAATCTATCAAATCATATTTCGAATAGTTAACCTTGCCTGCTGGACGTGGCCTCTCTGTGTAGGAAGCGGAGCCTTCTTCAACATCCCATGCAGCTAATTCCATTATTTCCCTTCCTCTGTATTTAAGTTTTTTCTGAAAAACAAGATACATCAGCCAAAACAAGAAAATGTATACAAAAAGTAATCCCAGTTTAAATTCAATATTGAAGGATGGGGCAGGACCATTTAAATTTTCAGGCACCTGAATTGAAAGCATTACCAGACCAAGGGTAAGTAAATAGAAGGTACTTATCAGTAAATAGTAATTGTTTGTTTTATAAAACGACCAAAATCCGAAGAGAAATGCATAAATAATCATAAGAATTCCCAGGATCTTAAATGCTGTTTGGAGGTTAAAAACAATCAAACAAAAAAAGAAAACAATAAACGATACGATGGCAGGTACTAATCCTTTAATACTTCTGTCTGGTTTTAACTTGCGTGTCATGACTTTATAATTTAAAAATTATAAACTATATTATTAATGAACTATATAAATTTAATACTATATGATTAGTCTTGTCAATATATAATTAGAGTTATTTAGAGTTGAAAAATTATTTAGAATAATTTTAAAGAAGGTGTCAGAATATGAGATAAGTCCTAGGATGTTCTGTTTGATATTCTTAATTTTCAGGTTTTAGAAATAACAAGTAAACCAAATAATATGCAAGACTTAAAACAATACATTGAAGATAATAAACAACGGTTTCTGGATGAACTGTTTGAATTAATTCGTATACCTTCAATTAGTTCCATTGCTGATCATAAACCTGATATGATGAAGGCTGCGGAACAATGGAAAAAGATATTGCTGGATGCGGGTGCTGATAAGGCAGAAATAATGGAGACAGAAGGGAATCCGGTTACTTATGGAGAAAAGATTATTGATCCTTCGTTTCCAACTGTAATGGTTTATGGTCATATGGATGTAATGCCGGTTGATCCAATCAGCTTATGGGATACACCGCCTTTCGAACCTGAAGTACGCAATGGTAAAATCTATGCACGGGGTGCAGATGATGATAAAGGGCAAGCGTTTATGCATGCAAAAGCTTTTGAATATTTGGTTAAGACCAATCAGTTGAAATGTAATGTTAAGTTTTTAATTGAAGGCGAAGAAGAGGTAGGATCTCCAAATCTCCCAAAGTTTTGTGAAACAAATAAGGATATGTTGAAATCAGATGTTATACTGGTTTCAGATACAGGAATGATAGCGCCGGATGTTCCTACGATTACAACCGGACTTAGAGGATTGGCATATTGGGAGGTTGAAGTTACCGGTCCAAATCGTGATTTACATTCAGGATTATTTGGTGGTGCTGTGGCCAATCCAATTAATGTGCTGGCTCGTATGATTACTCAAATGGTTGATAAGAATGGACATATAACCATACCTGGTTTTTACGATGATGTAATTGAGGTATCTACTGAAGAAAGAGCTTTGATGGCAAAGGCTCCGTACAATCAGGAAGAATATAAAAAGGCCCTTGATGTTAAAGAACTTTATGGAGAAAATGGTTATACAACCAATGAACGCACGGGCATTCGTCCTTCTTTTGATGTATGCGGTATTTGGGGAGGCTATACCGGTGAGGGTGCAAAAACCGTATTGCCATCAAAAGCCTATGCAAAAATTTCCTCGCGTTTGGTTCCCGATCAGGATCATGAGAAAATTGCCGATCTCTTTATCAATCATTTCGAATCGATAGCTCCGGATTATGTAAAAGTTAAAGTGAAATCATTACATGGGGGACAGGCTTACGTTTGTCCGATTGATGTGCCAGCATATAAGGCTGCAGAAAAAGCATGCGAGACAGTATTTGGAAAAAAACCAGTGCCTGTTCGTAGTGGAGGGTCTATTCCAATCATATCAACTTTTGAACAAATTCTTGGTGTAAAATCTGTATTAATGGGATTCGGGTTGGAATCTGATGCCATTCATTCTCCAAATGAGAATTTTTCGTTGGAACAATTTTACAATGGCATTGAAACAATTCCTTATTTCTATAAATATTTTGCAGAAATGAATAAGTAAGTTATAATTTTTATCCCTTTAATTAAAAAAGGGTTTTTGAAATTATTCTAATAATATTTGAAAGTCATCTATCTGTTTTATAGGGTGGATGACTTTTTATTTATAAAAGAAATGAATTTATAATGTTGGTTTAATTACGGGGTTATTTCTTTATTCTTTCAAAAAAATATCTGTTTTGCTTGTAAAATGAAGCTTTTTTATATTGAAAAATAAAAAATTATCAAATTTGACCCTAAAAATGATGGTGATATGATAAAAAAATCTATTTTTGCTCCTGCTAACTCGATAAAAAATTAAGCGAATATGGCAAAACTTAGATTTCAAGCTCTTGGTGAGTTAATGAACAGGGAAGCAAAGCAAGTTGTGTTCCCATCGGCAAAGGCAACCGATTACTATGGAGAATTAGTATTTAACATGGATGCCATGTCAAAGTATCTTGGTAAAGATGCTTATAAAGCAGTAAAAGTAGCAATTGATAAGGGAGAATCAATTGACCGTAAGGTTGCTGATACTGTAGCTTCAGGTATGAAAGCTTGGGCAATGGAGCGTGGTGCTACACACTATACTCACTGGTTCCAGCCATTAACAGATGGAACTGCTGAAAAGCATGATGGTTTTATTGATTATGGGGACAATGGTAATATGATTGAGTCGTTCTCAGGTAAATTATTGGCTCAGCAAGAACCAGATGCATCTTCATTCCCATCAGGTGGTATTCGTCAAACTTTCGAAGCTCGTGGGTATACAGCTTGGGATGTTTCTTCTCCTGCTTTTATTGTAGGTACTACTCTTTGTATTCCTACTGTATTTATTTCTTTTACAGGTGAAGCATTAGATTATAAAACACCATTCTTAAAAGCTCTTTCTGCAGTAGATAAAGCTGCTGTTGGTGTAGCTCAATATTTTGATAAAGATGTTCGTAAGGTTCACACAAACCTTGGATGGGAGCAAGAGTATTTCTTGATTGATACTGCTCTTTACCAAGCTCGTCCTGACCTTATTGCAACAGGTAGAACATTAATGGGACACTCTTCTGCAAAAGATCAGCAGTTAGATGATCATTATTTTGGTTCTATTCCAGAGCGTGTTTCTAAATTCATGATTGAATTAGAAATTGAAGCTCACCGATTAGGAATTCCTGTAAAAACTCGTCACAACGAGGTGGCTCCAAACCAGTTTGAGGTAGCTCCTATATTTGAAGAAGCTAACCTGGCTAACGACCACAACTTGTTGTTGATGGACTTGATGAAGCGTGTTGCTCGTCACCACAAATTTGAAGTTCTTCTTCACGAAAAACCATTTGCCGGAATCAATGGTTCAGGTAAACACAATAACTGGTCATTATCTACTGACACAGGAGTAGTTTTGATGGCTCCGGGTAAAAATCCAAAAGGAAACCTACAGTTCTTAACATTCGTTGTAAACGCTATTGCGGCAGTTTATAAGAGTCAGGATTTGTTGCGTGCATCTATCCTTACTTCTTCAAACAGTCACCGTTTAGGAGCTAACGAAGCACCTCCTGCAATTCTTTCAGTATTTACAGGTTCACAGATAGCTGATACATTAGATAATCTTGCTGAGAAAATTACTGATCAGAAGATGACTCCGGATGAGAAAACAGCCCTTAAGTTGGGTATTGGTCGTATTCCTGAAATTCTTCTTGACAATACAGATCGTAACCGTACTTCTCCATTTGCCTTCACAGGTAACCGTTTTGAGTTCCGTGCGGTTGGTTCTTCATCTAACTGTGCTGCTCCTTTAACAGCTTTAAGTGCTGCAATGGCTCTTCAATTGGAAGAATTTAAGAAAGATGTTGACGAGTTAATAGCTAAAGGTGTTAAGAAAGATGAAGCTATTTTCCAAACTATCAAGAAGGTTATTCTTGAGTCTAACCCTATTCGTTTTAACGGAGACGGTTATTCAGATGAATGGAAAGAAGAAGCTGCTAAGCGTGGTTTAACAAATATCACTTCAGTACCTGAATCATTAACTAAGTATCTGGATGCTAATAGTAAGAAGATTCTTTGTGAAACAGGTATTATGTCTGAGCGCGAGTTAGAAGCTCGTGTTGAGGTTGAGATGGAGAAATTCATGAAGAAGATTCAGATTGAATCTCGTACCTTAGGTGATTTAGCTATCAACCATATTGTACCAACTGCTGTTGCTTATCAAACTGAATTAATTCACAACGTTCAAGGTATCCGTGATATCTTTTCAGAGAAAGAATTCAATGAATTAGCAGCTGCCCGTAAAGAGTTGATCAGAACTATTTCAGGACACATTACGGCTATTAAAGCAAAAGTGGCTGAAATGACTGAAGCTCGTAAAAAATGTAATGTTATTGAGTCTGAGACAGAAAAAGCATTTGCTTATGACAAAGAAGTTCGTCCTTACTTAGAAAACATTCGTTACCATATCGACAAATTAGAATTAATAGTAGACAACGAAATTTGGCCATTACCAAAATATCGTGAACTATTATTCTCTAGATAGTTTTAAAATACTACAAATAAAAAACGCATCGAGATTTATCTTGATGCGTTTTTTTATGGTTTAAATTAAATATTATATCATTTCAAGAGTTGCCTTTACAACATTTTCGGCTCCTTCGGCAATTTGAATAATGTTAGCATCAAGCATATAGCATGGTGTTGTTGCAATTTTATTAACAGTGTCAATAACAACTTCTCCATGGTTAGTTGGTTTGTGTATGGCTCCCATTTTTTCTATTGCATCAGCAGTTCCTTTATCTTCGCCAATTGTTACTTCAATTTTTCCTAATGCTTTGGCAACTACGGCAGGTGCAATACATAAGGCACCAATAGGTTTTTTTGCAGCATGAGTTTCCTTGATGACTCTCATTGTTTCTTCTTCAACACTACTTTCAGCTCCTTCAAAAGCAAAGGTGCTTAAGTTTTTAGCTGCTCCAAACCCTCCTGGCATTAGTATGGCATCAAAATCTTCAGCTTTATAGGAATCTAGAGGTTGAATAGCGCCTCTTGCTATTCTGGCTGCCTCAATCATTACATTGCGTGTCTCATTCATTTCGTCACCAGTAATATGATTGACCACGTGGTGCTGTTGAATATCAGGAGCGAATATTGTGTATTCGGCTCCGTGTTTAGCAATGGCTAACATGGTAAATACTGATTCGTGTATTTCGGCACCATCAAAAACACCGCAACCAGAAAGTATAACAGCTATTTTTTTTGTATCTGACATGTTTTGTATTTTTAGTATTTGATATAAAATTACAATTTTTTGTTTCTAAGATCGCATAAAATACAAACCTGTTCAATGAAAAGTAAAGATGATAATGATCGTAGAATATTTATAGGGGTACCTGTTCTTTTAGAACCTGATTTCATTAAAGACTTTTCTATTCTTAAAAACGACCTGAGAAAAAACAAAATATCATGGGTTAAAAACCATTTAATGCACATCACAATTCGTTTTATTGGTGATATATCGCAAGATAAAGTGATGAAGTTAAAAGATGATTTTGTTCGATTTACTATTGATGACAAATTTGATTTAAATACAGGAGGAATTGGCGTTTTTGAATCGAACAGAATTCCAAAAGTTATCTATGTGAATGTCATTTATCATGCACCTTGGATCAAACTAAATTCAGAAGTGAATAAAATGCTTGAAAAGTATAATATTGCTTCTTCCGATAAGCAATTTACTCCTCATCTAACTTTAGGAAGAGTTAGGTTAATAAAGGATAGTAGGTCATTTCAATTAATCAAAAACAAGTTTCAACCCGGATTTAAGTTGAAGCAGAAAGATCTTAGACTTTGTTTGTATCAAAGTATACTTACAAATGATGGACCTGTTTACGAGATATTGAAATCGGTACCGTTAATTAATCTTTAAGGTGTAAGATTAATATTGACTTTGGTTCGACCAGTAAGTTTGTAAAATCATCGAACGTTGATTCGCTCACAATATCATATCCTTTTGAATATTGACCAAGGATCTCGCTGTATTTTTTATTGTCGATTCTGATAGGTTCTTCCGTATTGTTGAAAAAAACAAATGCTGCTATACTGTCCTTTTGTCTGTAATATGCATATGTTCCATCTTCAGGTGCAAATTGAATAAACTTACCAGAAAACAGTGATTTATTTTTATTTCTCCAGTTGATTGCTCGTACGGCAAAATTGTAAAATTCATTTTCTTGCGGCGAGAAGCCTCTTTGTTCAATTCCGTTTTGACTATCTCCGTCCCAACCTCCCGGGAAATCTTTACGAACAAATCCTTTTCCTTTATTAATTGATCCGTCAAGGAGCCATTCTGTTCCATACAAAACACTGGGAATACCCCGGGTTGTTAGAACATAACCCAACATCATTATGGATTGGTCAAGTTCTTTATCTGCGTTGGAAAACAGGCGGGATAATTGATGATTATCTGCCATCACAATATTACCGAATGGATTCAGGTATTTATGATCCTGAGTTAATATTGAATACATTTTCTGAAGACCCTCATTATTTTCATTGAAAACAGAAAATGCATCAGCAAGAGAATTGGCAACCGGATAATCTGTAATGTGTACCTGTTGTTTATTGAATCCTGAAGATAGGGCAATTTCCTGCCAAAAATTCAAATTTGTATCGGTAGGAGAGTGATCAGAAATGATTGAGAGATTAGGATATTCATTATGAATAGCTGTAAACAATACCTTTAAAAAATCAGGTGTATTCCGATTGATTTCATAAATCTTTAATACGTCGGCATTTGAAGTCTCAATCCACCAAATACAGTTTTGAATTAAAAGGTTTTGTAAATTCTTATCACTTTGATTCAAAACAGGCATGTTTAATTCCTGCCAGGTACCAAAGGCAATATTTTTATCGTATTCAGATGAGTAAGGATCTGTTGAAATTACCTGGTGACTGGATTCATACTTATATTCCGATTTATGAAAGAACGATTTATAGGGTGGTTTCTGACTCCAGGGATGATATTTACCTAACTGGTGCAACACCATCGTTTTAATTACCTTCAGATTATTCTGATGAAATTTCTGAATCAGGTTTATGTAATCTGAATTATTTCCTAATCGTTTATCAATATTGTAATTGTCTGTAATCCCATTTCTTTGGTATGACATCGTCATTAGGTTACTTTCAAAAACCGGAAGAAGGTCAACGCAAGTAAAACCCATATTTGAAATGTAATTAACTGCCTTTGAGATACCTGCTAAGTCACCGCCATGCACTCCCACTGGATTTAATCGATCGTTGACTTCAAAATACCCATTGATTTTATCATTTTTACTATCACCATTAACAAAACGATCGGGAACAATCTGGTATATGATATCCTCGCTGGTTAACGATTGTTGTGTATAAGGTAATCTGTCTGATAATTGAAATTCGAAAGATCCTGTATTTGCTTTTGAATCTCTGAATAGAATAGGAATTTTGCCCGGACTAGCCTGGTTTGATATTTCAATTTCAATAAACAGGTATTCGGTATTATCACCAGAATAAGTTCTGATTAATTTAACTCCGGGATAGTTAATAGTTGCAATTGCATTACCACTGAAAGGAGCATTTGCTATTAGGGTAACTGTATTATTTTTCATTCCTGTCCACCAGTTGGAAGGAGTGACTGTAACATCAATATTTTTTCCAAAAACAAGGGTTGAAAAAAATATTGAAATTAGAGTTATGATGGTTTTTCTCTCTATTCGACTCATGGTTAAAATAGGTTGAAGCACTTTTTCAATATAATCATTATGAGTGAAAAAGTAAATGATATTCCCCGGTGCAATATTAATAAAAAAAGGAGTCAATTGACTCCTTTTTTCTCGAATTGCGTTGAATTTATGACGCTTTGATACTATTATTCATTAATAAGATGCTTTATCCTACATTTATTTCAACAGTTTGCTGAGGCTCAACTTTTATTAATTGATTGTACAAATACATTTCAACAGGATTGTTTGAATGGGATGCTACAGCAACCTTTTCTTTGGAAACAATTACTTCCAGGTCATTATTCATGAAGGTAATGCGGAAAGCATATTTTTTCCATTGACCAGGTATTACCGGATTAAGATAAAGTTTACCATCATAAACTCTTTTGCCACCAAAACCTTCAACAACCGACATCCAGGTCCCGGCCATGGATGTTATGTGCAGGCCTTCATGTGCTTCGTGATTGTAATCGTCAATATCCAGGCGCGAAGTGCGTAAATACATTTCATATGCCTTATCGATCATGCCAATTTTTGCTGCCAGAATAGAGTGAACACAAGGCGACAGAGATGATTCATGAACCGTCCTTGGTTCGTAAAATTCGAAATTCCTTTTAATGGTTTCCAAATCAAACTGTTCTTCAAGTACATAAATACCCTGAAGTGTGTCAGCCTGTTTGATATAACAACTACGAAGAATTCTGTCCCACGACCAGTGTTGGTTGATTGGGCGTTGTTTTGGATCCAGATCTTTCACAAGGATATGCTCCTTATCCATGTATCCGTCCTGCTGCATGAAAACATTTAATTCTTCATTGAAAGGGAAATACATTTTGTCAACTATATCTTTCCACTTTGCAGTTTCTTCTTCTGTTTTGAACTTTGTTTTGTCAACAATTTGGTTAAAAGCATCAATATTATTCTTCTTAACAATTTCAATGGCTTCTGAAGTATACTTCATACACCAGGTTGCCATTTTATTGGTGTACCAGTTGTTATTGATATTGTTTTCGTATTCGTTGGGTCCGGTAACTCCAAGCATTACATACTTTTTCTTTTCACCCGACCAGTTAACTCGCTGACTCCAGAATCGTGATATACCAATCAATACTTCCAGCCCGTACTCTTCAAGATATTTGAAATCGTTGGTGTGACGAATGTAGTTGTGAATTGCAAAAGCAATGGCTCCATTTCGGTGAATTTCTTCAAAAGTAATCTCCCATTCATTATGGCACTCTTCTCCATTCATGGTTACCATCGGATAAAGAGCGGCACCATCTTTAAAACCAAGCTTTCCAGCATTTTCAATGGCTTTGTCTAGCTGCTTATAACGGTAAATAAGTAGATTACGTGTTACGTTTGAAGGTGCTGTTGAAACAAAGAAAGGAATGCAATAAGCTTCTGTATCCCAATAGGTGCTACCTCCGTATTTTTCTCCTGTAAATCCTTTCGGACCAACATTTAATCGTTCGTCTTCGCCTGTATAAGTTTGATTTAGATGGAAAATGTTGAAACGAATACCTTGTTGAGCTGCAATATCACCTTCTATTTTGATGTCGCTATGAATCCATTTCTGTTTCCATTCATTTTTATGAGCCTCAAATAATTTATCAAATCCTTTATCAAATCCAGCCTTGGTAGATTTTTTTGTGGCAACCAGAATATCGTTTTTACTGTAATTTAACGAGCTGGTTACTCCAGCGATTTTCTCAATTGTAAATTGCTCACCTTCTTTAATTACTTTTTCAAAACGGTTTCCTACCCAGGCTTCTTTTTTTAGAATTTCGGGTTTGATACTGATTTCTACTCCCTGAATGAAGGTTTTAACCATCATGCCAAATCCAGCCCTAAAACCCAGCTTTTTTGTTTCAGTCACCAGGTAAGCTTCGCCCGGATGTGCTTCCATTTCTAGTAGATTCCAGAATTTTTCATCGTAATTGGAATCTTCGTTTTCTACATCTCCATCAAGATATGGAGTGAATGATATTTTACCTTCAAAATTAAGAGGAGTAACCGAATAGCGAATGGCACCAACTTCTGTATCGGCCATACTAAGAAAACGTTTAGCTACCACAGCAACTTTTTTGCCATCATCCATTATGGCTGTGAACTCTCTTAAAAGGTAACCTTCCTGCATATTCAGAACTCTTCTGAAATTTTCTGTTTTACAGGTGTATAAATCCAGAAAGTGGCCATCAATCTGAACGTCAATACCAATCCAGTTTGGACTATTTAATACCTTGGCAAAATACTCAGGGTATCCGTTCTTCCACCAACCAACACGAGTTTTATCAGGGTAATAAATGCCAGCCACATAGCTGCCTTGTAATGTGGGGCCGGTATAGGTTTCTTCAAAATTAGCTCTTTGTCCCATCTTTCCATTGCCAAGACTGAAGATACTTTCTGATGATCTGTGATGTTCAGGTTTAAAACCCTCTTCTATAATGTTCCACTCATCGTGAATTAAATATTCTATCATATTGTAAGTTTTTAAGGTTTATCTGTTGATTAAAATTGTATAAACACTTAAATCAATTCTTATCGATCTTAATTTTCGAGGCTCAGTAATTTATTATAATCCATTTGATGTAATCCGTCAATTACAATGTCAGCTTTACCTAATACATCAGTTGAACCAATTCCTACGCACTTCATTTTACCTGCTTTTGCAGCTTCAACACCAGCTTCAGCATCCTCAAAAACAACACATTCTTCTGGCTTAACATTTAGTTCTTCAGCTCCTTTTAAGAATACTTCTGGATCTGGTTTGGCTTGTGATACTTTTGTGCCATCGATGATAGCTTCAAACAAATAGGTGAGTTCCAGTCGATCCAGAATAGTCATTGCATTCTTACTGGCTGAACCTAAGGCTATTTTTATACCTTTTGTTTTTAATTCTTCCAGAAATGATTTGGCTCCGGGAAGGATTTCATCTGGTTGCATTTTTAAAATGAAGGTTCGGTAGTTTTCATTTTTTTTGTCGGCAAAGCGAATCTTTTCTTCTTCAGAAAGAGTTACACCTCCAATTTCTAATAATATCTCAAGAGAAGTCATCCGACTAACTCCTTTTAATCTTTCATTGTCTTCTTCAGTAAAGTCAAATCCAAGTTCCTTAGCAAGTTCACGCCAGGCAATATAATGATACTTGGCTGTGTCCACAATTACACCGTCTAAGTCAAATAGACAAGCTTTTATCTTTCCCATAATTTCGTTTTGATTTATGACTGCAACTGATTATTCGTTTTTACAAAGTTTACGGAGATAGCACCAAGTATCATACTGATCCCTGCTATTACTATCATTGAGATGGCTTCACCATCGAACCAATATTTAATGATTGGTCCGGCTATCAATCCGCTTATAATCTGTGGACCGGCAATGGTGAAATTAAAAATACCCATAAAAACACCCATTTTATCGGCAGGTATAGAGTCCGATAAAATAGCATACGGCATTGCCAGAATAGCGGCCCAGGCAATACCAATTCCTACCATTGGGAGCAACCACATTACGGCACTTGATGGAACATCTACTTGAGTAAATAATAAGTTTAAGTGAACTAAATCTCCTCCTTTTAAAAAGAATGTTGAGATATAGGCAATTCCACCAATAAGTAATGCAAAACCGTATATTGTCTTTCTGCCAAATTTATTGGCAAGGTTTGACATTTGAGTTGAAAAAATGGCTGCAAAGAGACTATAGCCGGCAAATAAAATACCTACCCAATCTCCCGCATCCTGAGCTCCTTTGGTAGCACTCTCACCAATTGCTTCACCCCAAACATGCTGAGATACTGCCGGCGTTGTATACACCCACATAATGTAAAGTGCAAACCAGGAGAAGAACTGAACAACTGCCAGTTGAATCATTGTTTTAGGAGTTATTTTCAACAACCTAAAAAATCCAACAAAGCCTTTGTACTGCGGATCTGTTTCATTTGAATTATCCAGCCCTTTATATTCTGCATATTCTTCAGGAGGATATTCTTTTGTCTTTATAACTGTCCATATTACTGAAAGAAGCAAAACACTTCCTCCAATGTAAAAGGACCAAATTACAGAAGGTGCAACAGTTCCAGGGGCAGAAGTATTGGCAATGTTTAGACCATTGGTTAAAATAAAAGGAAGAATGGATCCCAATACAGCACCGGCATTTATCAAAAAGCTTTGAGTTGAATAACCCAGGTTTCTTTGTTCTGATGGAGTCATGTCAGCCACTAAAGCACGGAAGGGTTGCATCGTAATATTGAATGATCCATCCATTAGAGCAAACATTAGCAAACCAAATAATAAGACTGGCATAAAGGCTACAACTGCTGATGCATTGGGCATCAAAAACATTGAGACTGCCGCCACAATTGCACCCCCTAAAATATAAGGGCCACGTCTTCCAAAACGGTTCCATGTTCTGTCGCTGGCTGAACCAACAATTGGTTGAACAACCAAACCCATTAATGGGGCAGCTATCCAGAATAAAGGTAAAGAATGTAGGTCTGCTCCTAAATTTGAAAGAATTCGACTAACATTGGCACTTTGAAGTGCAAATCCCATTTGGATTCCCAGGAACCCAAAGCTCACATTCCAAATCTGCCAGAATGATAGTTTTGGTAATTTCTTCATGTTATTTATTTATCAATGTTCACGATTTCAAATTGATTTATAATTTGTGCAAGTTAGGATGATCAATTACTAAATTGATAGCCTTGAATGACAAATGTGTAATAAATCAATTACGAATTACATTCACCAAATACTTTTCGTGATTTTAATTGTTGGAAATTTCAACAGAATATTATACCGTTCTCAAAACTGATGTTTTAAGTTAAAGGTATTAGCAGGTAAGTTACTTTCACATAAATCCGATACAAATGTAATCAATATGTATAAATAAGAATTGAAAATTTGTTGCGGTTGTTTTCTGTAAGATGGTAATTTACAGTGTAAATACAGATTGCAAACGATTGCGGAAATTGTAATTCTTTTTGATTTTATTGTTAATTAAATGATCTGCTGATTTTGCAAACGATTGCGAAATTGTGCAAAAACACATTCAAGTGATATTATTTAATAAGTAGAATAGAAAAGTATAGACTATATCTCAGTTCTGATCATTAGAAAGGCTAATGCAGAATTAAAGAACAGTTTCGAAAGGATTAACTGTTATGATTGAATATTTATATTAGATTGTTTTTCCTAGTTGAGAGGATGTTCTTTCTACTAGTTCAGGTGTAAATATTTTGGTTTCAAACTCACTTTCAATGGCTGTTTCTTCGATATGGCCAATCAACAGGTTCATGGCAGCCTGACCGATAACATATCCTTTTTGTTCTACAGTAGTTAAAGGTGGATAAGCAATATCGGCAATAGGTCCGTCCCCAAATCCTACAACAGCAATGTCTTTAGGTACATTGTATCCATTCCGTTGCAGTACCTGCATGGCAGCAATGGCAGTACTGTCATTTACAGCAAATATTCCATCAATGTCACTGGCAAGACTAATAATTTCATCTTCCTTTGCAAATACAGATTCCCTGGTGTCACACTTTACTACGAGCTGATCATTGCATTGAAGCTGATGCTCTTTTAATGCGCTACAATAGCCCTCTTTTCGGTTCTTACCAATTAATAAATGTTGCGGAGCAGATAGGTGCATTATTTTTTTACATCCTTTACTAATAAGGTGCTTAGTAGCTATGCGGGCACCTTCAAAATCATCAGCAATCACTCTGTCTGTTGAGATGGCTTCGCAAATGCGGTCGAAAAAAACGATCGGGATTCCATTGTCTCTTACATTTTGAAAATGAGAGAATTCATGAGTGTTTTTGCTCATTGATACTAATATGCCATCTACCCGGTTGTCAATTAATGCCTGTAAATCAATTACCTCCCTTTGATAATTTTCGTTGGTTTGGCAAATGATGGCATTATAACCTTTACTATAAGCAATGTCCTCGATACCACTAATCACTGTTGAAAAGAAGTGGTGCACTATTTCAGGTATCACAATACCAATAGTATTGGTTTTGCTACTTCTTAAACTTAATGCCAGGGCGTTAGGGCGATAATTTACTTTCTCGGCAAATGTCTGAACCAGTTGTTTTGTTTTTGGACTAATATCTGGATGATCTTTTAATGCCCTGGAAACAGTTGATGGGGAAATCCCAAGAACTCTTGCAATATCTTTAATGGTTATCGGATGTGATTTCATATAGTATACTTGGACAATTAAGGAGTATCCTTAATAATGCTCAAAAGCTAAAGATAATAAATTTGCCTAATTTTCTTTGAGATATTAGGCGGTTTACTGTTCGAAGAGTAAAAAAGATTTGAAATTTATGTTTGTTAAACAATGTTAATCATTACAAAGCTCTGAATTCCTTCATAGAATCTCTTTGATTTTATATTGTAAACATGAAATGTTGAATGAGTTTTTTATAGAGCCCTTTCTTTGCAATCGTTTTCGATAGATTAGTGTAAAAAAAGAAAACATGTTTTATATCATAAAAATGATTTTGCAATCGTCATCGCAAACGGTTGCAGAAGCTTTAAAAGGAAAATATTGTTTTCTGATGTTAAAAAATGTTTACTTTCTCATCAAATCTTTCTATGTTTGTAATGTTATTTCAATACGATAAACACTGTTTTAAAGGTATTAGCGCAGTTGCTAACTCATAAATCCACCGAAATCCTTTAAAGCGGATATCAAATGTTTATTAATAATCAAGAAAATCTATGTTTTATGAAAAAACAGTCTAATTTGTTTAAGTTACTGTTTCTTTTTCTGGCATTATTTAGTTTTCTGAATATAAATGCACAGGAAATGACTGTTACAGGTGTTGTAACAGATGCAAGTGATGGTATGCCTTTACCTGGTGTTACTGTAGCAGTAAAAGGTACCACAACCGGAACAATTACTACTCCGGATGGAGCATATACATTGAAAGTCAGCAAAGGACAAACTCTTGTTTTCTCATTTATTGGATATAAAAATGTTGAAACAATTATTGAAAGTCAGTCTCAGATTAATATTGCTTTAGAAGAAGATGTTATTGGGATGGATGAAGTGGTAGTAATTGGTTATGGAACTGTAAAAAAAGATGATGCTACAGGTTCTGTTGTTGCCATTAGCTCAAAGGATTTTAATAAAGGTAATATCACTTCTCCACAAGATCTGTTAGTTGGTAAAGCTTCTGGTGTTTCAATTACTTCAAGTGGAGGTGCTCCTGGAAGTGGATCTACGATTCGAATCAGGGGAGGTTCTTCATTGAATGCTTCCAATGATCCATTGATAATTATCGATGGTGTACCCATTTCAAATGATAATGTAAGTGGAAGTTCTAATATTTTATCATTCATCAACCCAAATGATATTGAAACCTTTAACGTATTAAAAGATGCTTCTGCAACAGCAATTTATGGTTCCAGGGCATCAAATGGTGTAATTATCATTACTACCAAACAAGGAAAAAAAGGACAGAATTTAAAATTCTCATACAGTGGTAATGTAGCAGTATCAACACCTATAAATTATATAGATGTTTATTCTGGAGATGAATTCAGACAAATTGCATGGGATAAAAGAGAATTGTTTGATGAAGAGGTATATAACCTTTTAGGATCTGCTAATACAGACTGGCAAAAAGAAATTTTCAGAACAGCTATTTCTACAGATCATAATGTAAGTGCATCGGGAGCCTTTAAAAATCTTCCTTATCGTGTGTCTATTGGTTATACAGACCAACAAGGTATTCTAGAGAATACAGATATGCAAAGATTTACCGGATCATTAAACCTGAATCCCTCCTTCTTTAATAATTCTCTAAAATTAAATGCTAATGCAAAAATTATGAGCACTAAGCATAATTTTGGTGACGAAGGTGCTATTGGTTCAGCTATTAATATGGATCCGACTCAATCAATTAAAGATGGTAATGCCGATACTGATGGATATTTTCAATGGCCTACATATGGAGCTAATTTAGGTACTCCAAACCCTGTTGAACAGGCAATGGCAGTTGACAATAAATCAGATATCTTACGTTTTGTTGGTAACGTTCAGTTTACATACGAATTACCATTTTTATCAGGTTTAAAAGCTAATTTAAATTTAGCAACTGATTATGCAGATGGTACAGGACATAATAACAGACCTGTAACTTCACCATCGACATTAACAACGCCATTTACTGGAAAATTAAATACTTATAATAGTACAGTAAAGAATAATCTTTTAGATTTTTATTTAGGCTATAATAAGATTCTTAATGAAAATCACAGATTGGATGCGACTGCAGGTTATTCTTGGCAACATTTCGAAAGAGAAGGAGATAGTTATACTGAAGGTATTGCTGATAATGTGGCACCTGTTACGGATTCTTACATAACAGAAAATTATCTTGTTTCTTTCTTTGGTCGTGCTAACTATACTTTAAAAGAGAGATATTTATTGACAGGAACAGTTCGTTATGATGGTTCTTCTCGTTTTGCAAATAATCCATGGGGCTTGTTCCCATCAGCAGCATTTGCATGGAAAATTAAGGAGGAGTCATTCTTGCAGGATGTTGATTTTATTTCAGATATGAAACTTCGTCTGGGCTGGGGGGTTACTGGTCAACAAGATATTGGAAGCGATTATCCGGCGCAAGCTCTATATAGAGAAGCAAGAGAAGGTGCATATTATATGATTAATGGACAATGGTTGCCTACGTTACGTCCAGACTCATATGATCCGGATATTAAGTGGGAAGAGACAACAACTCAGAATATTGCTTTGGATTTTGGTTTCATGAATAATAGGCTTAGAGGTTCTGTTGATTTGTACAAACGTGTTACTGAAGATTTGTTAAATGAAGTAACCATTCCTAGTGGTAGTAACTTCTCAAATACATTGCTAACAAATGTTGGTAGTTTAGAAAACCGAGGAGTAGAAGTTTCTTTGGATTGGGTTGCTATTTCAACTCCGGATATGTCATTGAATATTGGAGCTAATTTCACTTATAATAAAAACGAAATTACCAAGTTACTTTTAACTGATGATCCTGATTATATTGGAATCCTTTATGGAGATGCCTTTACAGGACAGAAACAAGTAACAAGAGTGGGAGATGCTGCATATTCTTATTTTGTAAATAAGCAAGTATACGACACCAATGGTAATCCAATTGAAGGTATGTATGTAGATATATCAGGTAATGGAGGAACTGTTAACGGTGATAATGAAGACAAGTATTTATATCATAATCCAGCTCCTGATTATTTATTAGGATTCTCATTCCGTTTCAACTATAAAGACTTTGATTTATCGGCATCAACAAGAGCTAATATTGGCAATTACGTTTATAACCAGGTTGCTGCCGGAGCATCATATGATCAAATGCAACAAATTGGTTATTGGAAAAATATGCCAAAATATCTAAGTGAAACTCAGTTTGTAAAACGACAGTTTACCAGTGATTATTTTGTTGAGAATGCTTCATTCTTTAAGGTTGATAATATTAGTGCGGGTTATAATTTTAAAGCTTTACAAGATAAACTTGATTTAAGATTAAGTTTTACGGTTCAAAACCTCTTGACGATTACAAATTATTCCGGACTTGATCCTGAAGTAAATGGCGGTATAGATAACAATTTCTATCCAAGACCTAGAACTTTCACTTTAGGGTTAAATATGAACTTCTAATAGATAAATTTAGGTAGATATGAAAAAATATATAATATCAAGCATTTTACTTTCAGTATTGTTAATTACGTCATGTGTTAATGATCTGGATGTTAAGCCGAAAGATGAAAATGTTATTCTTTCTGGTAATTTAGGAGATGATCCTTTGTATATGCAGCAAGCCTTAGCCAAAGTATACGCAAGTTTTAACCTGGCTGGTCAAGGAGGAAGTGGAGACTTTGGTGCAGACATTTCAGCATCTGATGATAATTTCTTTACAACAATGAGAGCATTATGGAATTTGCAGGAAATTACAACAGATGAAGCAATTTGTGCCTGGGGTGATGTTGGTATTGCAGATTTAAATACACAAACATGGAGTGCTTCCAATCCGTTTTTAACAGCTCTGTATCAAAGATTAAGTTTAAGTATAACTTATGCCAATGATTTTATTATTCAGGCAGGTAAAACTGATGTGGAAAATAAGGATCAATACATTGCTGAAGCTCGATTTCTAAGGGCAATGGCCTATTATTGGTTGATGGATCTTTTTGGAAATCCTCCTTTCACAACTGAAGCTGATGGAGTAGGTAAATTTTATCCTCAGCAAATAAAAAGAGCTGATTTATTTAATTATATAGTTACTGAATTAAAGGAGATTGAGCCTGATTTAGCTGAACCAGGAACAGTTTATCCTCAAGCAGATAAAGCTGCTGCATGGATGCTTTTGGCACGTACATATTTAAACGCAGAAGTCTTCACCGGGACTGCCAAATGGGATAGTTGTAAAATTTACACAACTAAGGTTATTGATAGTAATGTTTATGATTTGGCTGATGACTATCGTCAGAATTTTAGTGCAGATAATGATTTTCCACGTAACCCTGAAATGATTTTTGCCTGGGCAGTTGACGGTGTTAATGCTCAAGGATATGTTGGTACTACATTCTTAATTGAATCAAGTAGTGATGCAGTTTATATCCGTGCAGAAGATTATCATGGTCTTACTGAAAATACTAACTGGAATGGTAATAGATCAAGAAAAGATTTCATGAATCTTTTAGTTGATACAATTGCAACTTATGGAAATGTAGCTATTCCAGCTGATGATGCAGAATTTAGTCAGGCAGCTGATGGAAGAGTTTATTTAAAACAAAAAAGAGCTATAAATATTCCTTCACCTTCTGCAAGTGGCGATTATGGTATTGGTGTTTATAAATTCACGGCTACTAACCATGATGGAACACAGGCAGATAACTACCATCCTGCATATGCATCAACAGATTTCCCTGTTTTCAGATTGGCAGATGCTTATTTGATGAGAGCTGAATCTAATCATAATTTGGGTGAGGATGGTTTGGCAGCAACAGATATTAATGTTGTAAGAGAAAGAGCATATGGTGATGAATCTGGTAATATCTCAGCTTCAGAAGTTACAGATAGATTCATTCTTGATGAAAGAGGAAGAGAATTCTATTATGAAGCTCAGAGAAGAACAGACCTTGTTCGATTTGGACAATTTACAAACGGAGACTATTTGTGGCAGTGGAAAGGTAATTCTTACAATGGGGCAATTGTGGACTCATATAGAGATATCTTCCCAATTCCAGCTGAAGAAACAGCTGCGAATCCAAATATTGATCAAAATGATGGTTACAACTAAAATCTTGAAAAATGAATAAATCAATTATATTTTTATTATTAGGCTTGTTTACCTTCTTTGTTAGTTGCGAGAAGGATGGAGATAAGGTTGTTATACTTGAGTCTCCTGTTCCGCCGGCATTAACAAGTATGCCTGATTTGAGCCTTTCCCGTGATAAGGGAGGAGATATTTTAAAATTTGCTGCAACACCTGTAGATCCTGGTTTTGTTGCTTCTGCTAACTATTATTTAGAAGCAGCAGTGGCTGGAACTGGCTTTGCTGAAATCATTTCTATTTATTCAGGAACCAGTGTTGATGATATTACAATTTCTGTTAGTGAATTAAATACAATATTATTAAAGCATTTTCCTGAGGACCAGACTTCATCTGTAGATTTTAGATTAAGAAGTCAATTGGTTGTTGATGCAGGCACTGGAGCTCCTGGTACCGGAACTGATCCTTTCGAATATATTTCAGAAACTGTAACAGAAGATGTTAGCATATTTGGGTTTATGCGACTTGATTTTATTGATTCAGGTATGGATCAAAAAATCACTTCCCCATTAAGCAATGGAGTCTATACCGGATTTGCAAAATTATCTACTGATAATGCATTTAAATTATTTGATCCAGAAACAAGCATTACATACGGAGGAAGTGCTGGTACATTGGTAGAAGACGGAAATGGCATTGTAGTAGATGAAACTGGTTGGTATAATTTTACAGCTGATATTGTAGGAATGACTTATAATCCAGAACCTTATTTCATAGGTATAATTGGCTCGGCTACTCCTACCGGTTGGGATTCTGATACTGATATGGATTATGATCCTGCTAAAGGGTATTGGTACATTAATATTGACCTTATTGGAGGTGAGTTTATTAAGTTTCGTATGAATGATGGTTGGTCATGGAATATGGGACTGGCAGAAGGTGTAACCGGTGGTTTATCAGGAGCACTGCAACAAGGAGGTGTTGGAAACGATATCCCTGTTCCTGAAACTGGCAACTATACTGTAATCTTTACGATATTAAGTGATGATGCGGGTACCTTTGAATTAATTAAAAACTAAATCGTAGTGCTGCCTATCTTATTAGGCAGCTTTAAAACCGATTATTATGAAAAGAAAATCTTTAAATATACTAGCTGTATTAATCTCTTTTTCACTGGCTTTTGTTGCTTGTGAAAAAGATGACCAGGTAAAGCTTGATGCCCAGATGGAATCTTGGAAAATTGATGGTATTACATCAACATCTGCTGAATTAAGTGGTATGGTTGTTGCTCAAGGTGATGGTTTTACTGAATTTGGTGTTTGTTGGAATACTTCTGAAAATCCTACAATAGATAATTCAAGTCAGGAAGCAGATGAAGTAGATGGAGCTGTTTACTGGGTAACTGTAACAGGTTTAGATCATTTAACCAAATATTATTACAAGGCTTATGTGGTTCAGAGCGACGGTTCTGTTTTGTATGGTGAGCAAAAATCATTTACCACTTTGGCAAATATAGCAACAGTAACATTGAGCGATGAAGCAAATCTTACTGATAGAACTGTTGACCTAACAGGAAATGTAACTTATGATGGTAAAGCTGAAGTTACAGCTAAAGGTTTCTGTTGGTCAACCGAAGCTAACCCAACAGTAGCTAGTGATACTGTTCTAGTTGGAGCTGGTACAGGAGAATTCTACTACAGTATTATAGATTTAATGCCAAGTACTACCTACTATGTTAAATCATATGCAATAAACAGTGTTGGTGTAGCTTATAGTAGTCAAATCAGTTTTACTACATCTGTCGGTGTTCCGGTTGTTGAAACGAACGATGTTTCAAATGTGACAAAAACAACAGCATCAGTAGCCGGTGAAGTTATTCATAATGGAGGAAGTGATATTTCTGAGAGAGGTTTTGTATATGGTTTAACTGAAAATCCAACAGTGGCAGACACTAAGTTGGTTGATGCAGAAGTGACTGTAAGTACAATGTCTGTCGATATTGATGGACTTGAGCCTGGTGTAACCTATCATGTTAGGGCTTATGCTATTAATAGTACAGGAACTGCTTATGGTGATAATGTTGAGTTTACAACTGTACCAGATATTATTACTTGGTACCTTCCAGGAAGCTATGTTACTGCCAGTTATCCTGTTGGTGGTTATGACAATTGGTCACCAGAGAGTTCTCCGTACGTGCAGAATACATTATCAGTTGGTGATAAGTTAGAAGGTTATGTATATCTAGGAGTAGATAACAGCGAATGGAAATTTGCAACAGACAATACATGGTCAACCAACTATGGTGATGATGGTGCTGATGGAACACTTGAAGCAGGTGGAGCAAATATTGTTTCTGCTATGGGTTATTACAAAATAAATGTTGACTTATCTGTCTCACCTTACACATATACTGCTGTTAAAACTGATTGGGGCGTAATTGGTGATGCAACACCTGGTGAATGGGGAACAAGTACAGATCTTACTTATGATGCTGCTTCACAGACTTGGAGAGGTGTGGTTCATTTGAAAGCTGGAGGATTTAAATTCCGTGCCAATAATGCTTGGGATTATAATTATGGTAGTAGTGACGGTGTTAATCTTGTATCAGGTGGCGATAATATTACCAATGACGTAGAAGATGATTATGATTTCACTCTTGACCTAAGTAATCCAAATGAATATACCTATACCGCTTACCGCTGGGGTATTATTGGTGATGCTACTCCTGGAGGATGGGATACAGATACAAATATGAGCTGGGATTCAACCAATAAAGTATTTACTGTAACAGCTGATTTATTGGGAGGAAAGCAATTTAAGTTTAGAGCTAATGACGGTTGGACTGTTAATTTAGGTGGTTCATTAACTGCTCTTGAGCAAGACGGAAGTAATATTGACATTGCTGAGGATGGTAACTATACTATCACTCTAAATACAATGACTAATGTTGCTACAGTTGTTAAAAACTAAATAATACTTTTTACAAGGTAGTCCCATCAAATGGGGCTGCCTTTTTGCTTTTTAAAGTGCCATAGAACCTAGTAAAAGAACAGACTTGAAAAGACAAATACTATATATTGTTTTCTTTAATTTGTTATTTATGGACCTATCATCTCAAGTCATACTTCAGGGATTTTACTGGGACGTACCCGTGAAAAGCGAGGTGAAGGAAGGTATATGGTATTCTCATCTCGAAGAAAAATTAGACTATCTTCAGAAAATTGGTGTCACTGCTATATGGTTACCTCCACCGTCAAAGGGGAATTGGGGAATCTATGATATGGGGTATGGAATTTACGATCATTACGATTTGGGAGAATACGATCAGATTGGAACCATTAGTACCCGGTTTGGAACCCGTGAAAGCTTAAATAAATTAATTGAAAGTGCTCACAAGCATAATATCGAAGTGTATGCTGATGTGGTTTTAAATCACATGTATTCATTTCAGAATAAAGATTTGGAACCTAATCCAATCATAAAAAATTATCTTCTTAACCGAAAGAAGAAAACTGCCGGTTATCCGGTTAATGAATTAAGGTTTGGTTTGGATCTAAAACAAAATCAAACCATAACCATTCAAATGAGTAATCCAATTTATCCTAAAAAAATATCAGGATACAGACTTAAGGTCTCGGACGATCCATCAATGAATAATGCCAATAAAAAATTTCATCCCATATTGACAAAGAATACTGCTTTTGGATTTTGGGAAGGAATTGTTGATGGAGAAGAAAAAATCGAGTTTAAGATATATCAGAATCCGCAAATGAAATTATGGTTGCAGTTGGAAGTGTTGAATGAAAACATGAGCTGGGGAGATCAAACCAATGGATTAACCATTTCATCTATTGCTGATGAACATGGTGAGGAGCTCGAATGGAATCCATTTTCATTTACAGGTATACAACCTGCTTCCGGTAAAATGAAATGGAATTATTCTGATTTTCATCCTTCAGACAAGAATGATTATATAATGAACTACCCCGATACGGGTGGAATTGTTGCCAACTCAAAATTGTTTGGTCACGATTTTAATCACCGGAGTGAAAATGTTCAGGAACAATTAACTACTTGGGGAAAATGGTTATTGGACCAAGTAAAATACGATGGGGTAAGGCTTGATTTTGTAAATGGTATCGAACCTGATTTTATTAGAAGCTGGACAAATAATGTAGTAAGGGACTCAGCTTTTTGTGTGACAGAATTCTTTACCTATTCTGTAAATCAAATAGCAGATTGGAATAAGTTGGTTAATTCAGATAATAATGCCAAAGTGAAATCATTTGATTTTCCATTGAAAAAGGCATTGACTGAAATGTGTAATGATTCGATGGGTAAATTTGATATGAGTAGGCTGGTTAATGCAGGTTTAATCTCAAAATTATCAACTGATAAGATCATCACCTTTGCTGAAAACCATGACACAGGTAAAGAACATGATAAATGGATCAAGAAAGACTGGATACTGGCTTATTCATACATTCTGTTTCATCAACCCACACCGTGTTTGTTTTATTCTCATTTATTTCCTACCAGGCAGAATGATTTTAACAATAAAAAGCATGCTGTAATGGTGGATGGGTGTCTTCCTGAGAAAATAGAACAGTTAATCAGGGTGAGGTCAGTTTTGCAAGGGGAAAGTATTGTTGATTCTGCATTGGTTAATAAGAATCGTTATGTGGTAACCCGGGAAGGTATTGACAATTACAGGGGAGCCATTTTAATTTTAAATACTTCAGCAGAGGATGATGTTAAGTTTAAAATGGAATCATTCTTGAAGGACCATGAATTATTGGTAAATGTTTTGAATCCTGATATGAAGGTACTGGTCACTAATCAGACCTTTACTCAAAAACATATTGAAAGAGGTGCGTCTTTATGGATGCCAGTAACAGATTATGAAAAATTATTTAATATATCGAAATGAATAGGATTTACTTTTTAGGAATATTGATATGGTTGGCACAAGTTGTGAGTGCGCAGGTAGTAACTTCAAATCCTGCGATTCCGGTTGAAAGTGATCAGGTGATAATTACCTTTTATGCTGATCGGGGAACAGCCGGATTAGAAGGTTATACAGGCGATATTTACGCTCATACAGGTGTTATTACCGATAAAAGTACAAGCGATACCGACTGGAAATATGCGAAAGCAGACTGGGGTGTGAATATAGCCGACTGTAAACTTACTCAGATTGGTTCGAATCAATATACCTTAACAATTTCACCTACTATCAGGCAGTTTTATGGTGTGCCCGATGGAGAAAAGATCCTGAAGATGGCCTTTGTTTTTCGAAGTGCAGATAGTTCACTCGAAGGAAAAGATACAGGAGGAGGTGATATTTTTGTAAGTGTTTCAGATGCCGAGTTAGGGGTTGCAATTGAATCACCGGTGGATAAAAGTTTGGTGCCTGTT
This sequence comes from Carboxylicivirga caseinilyticus, assembly GCF_050589785.1. Classification (NCBI taxonomy): domain Bacteria; kingdom Pseudomonadati; phylum Bacteroidota; class Bacteroidia; order Marinilabiliales; family Marinilabiliaceae; genus Carboxylicivirga; species Carboxylicivirga caseinilyticus. The sequence goes on from NZ_JBNGOX010000040.1 coordinate 29,688, forward strand.
GGTGATGATGTTGTGGTGAGTGTTAACTCTATTTTGAGTGAACAATTGACATTATTTATTAATGATGTTGAAATTACATCTACTGCCGGAACTTCAATTTCTTATACCATATCAGGTGTTAGTGAGGAGCAATATCATATCAGAGCTGTAGCCACTTCTGGTGCAAATTCAGTTGAAGATAATGTGACTTTCTATACCAGAGATACGCCAATTAATGAAGCAAGACCTGCCGGTCTGAGAAGAGGAGTTAATAGAATTGATGATAATTCTGTGACTGTACTTTTGTATGCTCCTTATAAGGAGTATGTGTACTTAATGGGTGATTTTAATGATTGGACACCTATGAATGATTACCTGATGAAGAAAGATGGTGATTATTTTTGGCTGACGCTTACCGGCCTTACTTCTGGAGAAGAGTATGCTTATCAATATTGGATGGATGATGATTTAAAGATTGCCGATCCTTATACCAATAAAGTACTTGATCCATGGAATGATGGGTATATTGGTTCAGATATCTATCCTAACTTAAAAGCTTATCCTGAAGGTAAAACAAGTGGAATAGTGAGTGTTTTTTCAACTTCAGCTGATGATTTTCAATGGGATGCTACAGGTTTTAATGCTCCGGATAGACAATCATTGGTGGTATATGAACTTCTGATTCGTGATTTTACAGCTAATCAGGATATAAAGACAGTAACCGATACTTTAAGTTATCTGAAAAGACTAGGTGTTAATGCCATTGAATTGATGCCGTTCAATGAATTTGAAGGAAATGACAGCTGGGGTTATAATCCATCATTTTATTTTGCAACAGATAAAGCCTATGGAACGGTTAATGATTACAAGGCATTTATAAATGAATGTCATAAAAATGGAATAGCTGTGATTATGGACATGGTATTGAATCATTCTTTTGGTCAATCACCATTTGTTCAAATGTATTTTGATGGCGACAAACCTACTGCTCAAAATCCCTGGTATAATGTTGAGCATAACATGAAAAATCCGGATGCTCAATGGGGATACGACTTTAATCACGAAAGCCTTGAAACACAAGCTTTGGTTGACAGTATCTGTTCTTTCTGGATGAGTGAATACCAGATAGATGGTTTCCGATTTGATTTTACCAAAGGTTTTACAAACACTGTAACACCAGCCACAGGTGATAATAGTTGGGCCAGTAATCGGGATGACAGTCGGATTGCAATATTGAAACGGATGTCAAACGAAATATGGAAGAGGAAATCTGATGCGTATGTAATCTTTGAACATCTTTCAAATAATGATGAGGAAACAATTTTGGCCAATCACGGAATAATGCTTTGGGGAAATGCGAATCATGATTACAATGAAGCGACCATAGGATATGATTCTGATTTAAGCTGGACTTCATATGAAAACAGGGGTTGGAACGAACCTCAGGTGGTTAATTACATGGAAAGCCATGATGAAGAAAGATTGATGTATAAAAATCTATTATACGGAGCCTCTGAAGGTGATTATAAGGTTGCAAATAAAACCACGGCTTTAAAACGTGTGGAAGCAGCTGCAGTTATCTTTTTTAGTACCCCCGGACCTAAAATGGTTTGGCAATTTGGTGAATTAGGATTTGACTTAAGCATCAATCGCTGTACTGATGGATCAGTAAGTAATGATTGCCGATTGGCACAAAAACCGCCGGTTTGGCAATATCAGGACGATGAAGATAGAGCACGTTTATTTAATGTCTTTAAGCGTATGATTGACATGAAAACCGGTGAAGAGGTTTTTAATACGAGCGATTTTACAATGGATGTTTCGGGATCAGTAAAAAAGATTTCTCTGAATCTATCCGGTTCAGATGTAAGAGTAGTTTCTAATTTTGCATTAACTGCTCAAACGACCAGTATCAATTTTAGCTCAACTGGTTGGTGGTATAATGTAATATTGGGAGATAGTATTAATGTAACAAATACAGATGTTCAACTTACATTTCAGCCAGGTGAATATGTAGTTTACAGTCAGAAGAAATTAACCGGGTTTGATACAAATACATCAATTGATGATGATGTTAATGCATCTTCAAAAATCAATTGTTATCCAAATCCATTTACTGAGTCGGTACAGATAGAAACAAACATGACAGGTGAGAAGCTTCTGGAAATTTATTCAATCTCTGGTGCTTGTATAAAAAAGATTCCCTTTCAGGAAGACAAGATGAGAATCAATCTCAGTGAATTATCCATTGGTCAGTATATAATTCGAATAACAAATGGGAGTGAAGTAATTCACTCGAAGGTTTTCAAATACTAGCGATAACAAAAAGGTGAGTCAACAGATTCACCTTTTTATTTTCCTTCACCGCTAATCAATGTTTTAAGGGTGTAAATAATTATTTTAATATCTATCCAAAGCGAGAGATTATGGATGTATAAAATATCGTAGTTTAAGCGCTGAATCATCTGCTCAATATTTTCTGCATAGCCGTATTTTACCATTCCTAATGAAGTAATACCCGGTCTGCATTGAAGTATTTCACTGTATTGAGGGGCTTTTTTAGATATTTCATTAATAAAATAAGCTCTTTCGGGTCGTGGTCCAACAATTGACATCTGACCAATTAAAACATTCAAAAATTGCGGAGTTTCGTCAATTCTCCATCTTCTTAAAAATCGTCCGAATGAAGTCACACGAGAATCATTTATAGATGATAAAGCAGGCCCATTCACTTCGGCATCAATAATCATGGATCTGAATTTGATTATCTTGAATGGTTTTCCGTTCTTTCCAATGCGTTCCTGATTAAAGAAGACGGGGCCTTTTGAACTTTTTTTAATTCCCCAGGCTATAAATGGAAAAAATGGAATAAGCATTAGTAAGCCAATAAGTGCAATAACAATATCTATAATGCGTTTAATGAATTCTTGCCAAACCGGCATTTGTTTTCTGGATACAGCAATAAAAGGTGGAGCAACCAGGGATTCGATTCTGGCAAATCCTTTCACTATTGATTCCATATCAGGGACCAACTTGATGGAAATATCCTTCATTTTGGCAACAGAAATAAGGTTGGTGACCATTTTTTCTTTTGTTGAAGGAACTGCAATAATTATTTCGTCTGGTTGGTGTTCATTAATTAGTTTCTCGGCTTCATAATAACTTAATGCAGTATCATTTGTCTTGTTTAGTATATCATCAATTTTTATTACATCCGTTATTTTATTCCCGCTTAGATTACCTAATTGCAATAGTTCGGAATATGTATTTTTCAATACGCCATTTGATCCGATTAAGAGAGTTTTTAGTCCCCAGTAACCTTTATGCATTAATATCCTGAGTACTAAAATTAAAAGTATATGAGGAATATTTATACTAATGAGGGTAGTGATAAATAAACCTAAAAAAGTATTCCAAACGTTGGCAAAAGAAAAGAGGTTGTAAAAGCCATAGAAATATACAAATAAGCTTAAGAATGAGATTCCTATTCCACTAAATGTTTTTGAAATATGATTGGAAATGGAGAGATTGATTCGATTACGGTATAAACCAGACAAATAAAGAATGAAAAGTATATAACCAACTAATAATATAATTACTTCATTCTGATTAAGTAAGGCTTGAGTCGACTGAGCAAAATGGGTTGAAAAACTTGGTAATTCACTTTTGAGAGTCTTAACGGAAAATGTTGAAGACAAGATAATTATAATGATATCGGTAACTAAAAAATATAAATTAATAGATTTTTTAGATATGTTTGAAATGACCCCCATAAAATGCTTAACGAATGTTGATGCAAAATATTTCGGGAAAGTTAAAAAAAATTAATTTTGCCAACTATGGAGATGTTGGATTCTTTTAGGCATAAGGGCATGCGTCAACGATTGGTGCAGGAACTTGTTAGGAAAAATATTACAGATAATAAGGTATTGGAAGCAATTGGGAGGGTTCCCCGTCACTTGTTTCTCGATAGTAGTTTTGTTTCATTTGCATATCAGGATAAGGCGTTCCCTATTGCAGCAGGGCAAACTATATCACAACCATACACTGTTGCTTTGCAATCTCAATTACTAAATATATCTGCAGGAGAAAAAGTATTGGAAGTTGGTACTGGTTCTGGGTATCAGGCCGCTGTGTTAATTGAAATGGGAGTGAAACTCTTTTCAATAGAACGACAAAAAGAGTTATTTACTCGATCTACTCATTTGTTAAAACAAATTGGTTACAGCGGACGTTTTTTTCTTGGTGATGGTTATGAAGGACTCTCGTCATTTGCTCCCTTTGATAAAGTGATTGTTACAGCTGGGGCACCTTTCTTACCTGAAAAGCTATTGCTTCAAATGAAGATTGGTGGCATTATGGTAATACCACTTGGTGATAAAAAACAAGTGATGACTCGTATTACAAGGCTTAGCGAGGATGATTTTGAACAGGAGCAAATTGGAGAATGTGCATTTGTACCCATGTTAAAAGGAACAGTAAATTAAAAATGTAATAATATGATTAAAGTTGAAACTCTGCCAATTAATATGTGGCAGGAGAATACATATATTCTTTCTGATGAAACCAAAGAGTGTGTTATCATTGATCCGGGGTGTTTAACCGCTGAAGAGCGTAAATATGTAGCTGATTTTATTGATTCTAATGGATATACTCCGGTAAAATTATTGCAGACACATCTACATCTCGATCATGTTTTTGGCTCTGCTTTTATTGCCGAAAAGTTCAATCTTGGAATGGAAGCCAATGCCGGAGACGAATTTCTGATAGATCAGACAGTTACTTATGCACAGCAATTTGGGGTTGAGGTTGATAAAAATCCACCTGCAATATCAAATTACCTTAACGAAGGGGATGAAGTTACGTTTGGCAATTCTGTATTAAAGGTTATTGAAGTACCCGGACATTCACCGGGAGGAATTACCTTTTACAGTGAGCAGGATAAAATTGCCATTGTTGGCGATTCCATCTTTACTGGGAGTATTGGCAGAACCGATTTACCCGGAGGTGATTTCGATACATTAGTTGGTAATCTGAAGAATAAAATTCTTACCCTGGATGATGAAGTTCAGTTATTTCCAGGACACGGACCATCAACAACGGTAGGAAAAGAAAGAACAACTAATCCATTTTTGGTTTAAAATCCGACTAAGGAGATATGCTTTTTTCGGCCTTGTCGACTAAATAAATGGCAAATGTCATTGAATTTTACCCAATTTCTTCTTCTATTTGGGTTGTGATTTAAATGAAGTAATACCTAATTGATAAATAACAAAATATGGCAACCGATAAGTTTGTCTCTCGTCACATTGGTCCAAGAGAATACGAAATCAGTACGATGCTCGATCGTATTGGAGTTTCATCTGTTGATGAATTAATTGACCAAACCATTCCTGCATCTATTCGATTGGAAAAACCTTTGAATATTAGCAAAGGATTAACAGAACGTCAGTATTTTAGAAAGATTCATGATATAGCTCAGTTGAATAAAGTTTACAATACTTATATCGGGATGGGCTATTACGATGTTATTACCCCTGCTGTAATATTGCGTAATGTGCTTGAGAATCCTGTTTGGTATACTTCGTACACTCCCTACCAGGCAGAAATTTCACAAGGACGATTAGAGGCACTTTTAAATTTCCAGACAGTAGTAACTGAAATGACGGGGATGGAAATTGCCAATGCTTCGCTATTGGATGAAGCCACTGCTGCTGCTGAGGCCATGATTATGCTTTATAATTCAAGAAGCCGTAAACAGGTTAAAGAAGAGGTAAATACTTTTTTTGCCGATGATAATTTGTGGCCTCAAACCAAGGAGGTATTGATCACAAGAGCAAAACCTTTAGGTATTGATCTGCAGTTTGGAAGTATCAATGAGTTTACCTGTGATGGAAATGTTTTTGGTTTATTGGTTCAGTATCCAAATTCAAATGGATTAGTTGATAATTATAAAGAAATTACACAGCAGGCTCATGAAAATGATTGTCGGGTAGCGGTAGCTGCTGATTTACTCTCTCTTGCTTTGTTAACTCCTCCGGGCGAGTGGGGTGCAGATATTGTGTTGGGAACAACTCAACGTTTTGGTATTCCAATGGGTTATGGAGGTCCCCATGCTGCATATTTTGCCACCAGAGAAGAATTAAAGCGTCAGTTACCGGGGCGTATTATTGGTGTAACAAAAGATGCCAATGGTCGTCGTGCATTACGTATGGCTTTGCAAACACGAGAGCAACATATCAAGCGCGAACGTGCTACTTCCAATATTTGTACGGCACAGGCTTTGCTTGCAACCATGGCCGGATTCTATGCTGTTTATCATGGTAAAGAAGGTATCACCCGTATTGCTGAGCGTGTTCATTCTATTGCTTTTCAGATAGCACAGGAAGTTGAAAAACTGGGATACAAGCAGGTGAATAGTGAATTTTTTGATACAATTCGTATTGCTCTGCCTGAAGGTGTTAAGATTGAGTATATTGAAAGATACAGCCTGAAATTGGAAATGAACTTCCGCTATTTCGATAATGGTGATGTGGGAATTAGTATTGATGAAACAACTAACCTGGATGATATTAACTGGATTGTTGAGGTTTTTGCCAAAGCTGCCGGTAAAGAAGTGCCAAGAATTAGTGAGATAGGAGAAGAAAGTAATGTCAAGGATGATTATAAGAGAACATCTGATTTCTTAATTCAGGATATTTTTAAAAAGTATCACTCAGAAGCGGAGATGGTGCGCTACATCAAAAAACTGGAACGTAAAGATATTTCATTGACTCATTCAATGATTTCTTTGGGATCGTGTACCATGAAGTTGAATGCTGCCACTGAAATGTTACCATTAAGCTGGATTGAGTTTAATGGATTACATCCTTTTATTCCAAAAGATCAGGCTGCAGGTTATCATTTAATGATGGATGAGTTGCGTCAGGATCTTTCTGAAATTACAGGATTTGCGGATGTAAGCCTTCAGCCTAATTCTGGTGCTGCAGGTGAGTATGCAGGGTTAATGGTTATCCAGGAGTATCACCGAAGTCGTGGAGAAGAGCAGCGTATTGTTTCTCTCATTCCTTCATCGGCACACGGAACCAACCCGGCAAGTGCTGTAATGGCCGGAATGAAGGTGGTTGTGGTGAAATGTGATGATAAAGGTAATATCGATGTTGAAGATTTACGTGCGAAAGCTGAAGAAAACAAAGATGTATTATCTTGTTTGATGGTAACCTATCCTTCAACTCATGGAGTGTTTGAAGAATCAATCATTGAAGTTTGCCAGATTATACATGACAATGGTGGTCAGGTATACATGGACGGTGCCAATATGAATGCGCAGGTTGGATTTACCAGTCCCGGACGTATTGGAGCCGATGTTTGTCATTTGAACCTGCATAAAACCTTTGCCATACCTCATGGAGGAGGAGGACCTGGAGTGGGTCCGATTGGAGTAGCGGCTCACCTGGTTGAGTTCCTTCCTCAGCATCCGGTTGTTGATAATGAACGAAAAGGGATCACTGCAGTAGCAGCAGCACCTTGGGGTAGTGCAAGTGTATTGCCTATTACCTATGGATATATTAAAATGCTGGGTGCCGAAGGATTGCGCAAATCCACTGAAATGGCTATTCTGAATGCCAACTATATAGCTGCATCACTGAAAGATGATTATGGTATTTTATATACAGGAACCAATGGTCGTGTTGCGCATGAAATGATATTGGAATGCCGTCACTTTAAAGCTTCATCTGGTATTACAGAAACGGATATTGCAAAGCGTTTGATGGATTATGGTTACCATGCTCCCACATTATCTTTCCCTGTTCATGGAACATTAATGATTGAACCAACTGAAAGTGAGTCATTACAGGAGTTGGATCGTTTTATATCAGCTCTGAAATCCATTTATTCTGAGATAAAAGAGGTTGAAAGTGGTAAAGCTGATAAAGAAGATAATGTGTTGAAAAATGCTCCGCATCCGGCTTATAAAGTAGTTGCTGATGAGTGGACTCATTCATATGGAAGAGAAAAAGCAGCTTATCCATTGGAGTGGATTCGTGAAAATAAATTTTGGATTGATGTTGCACGGGTAGATGATGCTTATGGCGACAGAAATCTGGTGTGTAGTTGTGCTCCAATAGAAAGTTATATCTAAAGAAATAAAGAATTGACACTAATCAATCCCGTTGCCTTGGCAGCGGGATTTTTTTATTCTCAAAAAGAGGAAACTTTATCAGATGAGAGGCGTATCAAAACACCAGATATCAAATAATAATTGAAATAAGAGATGAGAAAAATTTACTTGTTTTTTGTAATGCTAATTGCCACAACTTCGGCTGTAACTGCCCAATCCCTGGAAAAGGTTTTTGAAGGAAATAAAGACTTTGAACAGGTTAGTTCTATCAAGGTGAACGGTGACTTTTGTAAGGTTGAATTTGTAAAAGGAGATAAGGTTAATGTTACTGCTGAATTAAGTGCCAATAAACAATTAGATGGTTATGCTGTATCCATGGATTTAGCTGCTGGAGTGTTAACGGTTAACGTTAATAAACCTGAGTCTGGATGGAGTTCTCATTCCGGTTTTGTAACTGTAACCATGCCTGATGGAATGAATCTGGAAGTGGTAACAAGTTCGGGATATATCAACCTGGCTGATTTTAAAAATACAAATCTGAAAGCTGAATCAAAATCAGGTAAAATTGTAGTTATTAATCTTCAGGGAAGTGCTGATTTATCAACAAAATCGGCCACAATAACAGTTGATAATATTACCGGTGAAGTGGCTACTTCAACTAAAGATGGTAATCAGACTGTAACGAATGTAAAAGGTAATGCCAAAGTTGTTGCCTATAACGGTAGTTTGATAATTGAAAATATTGAAGGTGCTTGCAGTGCTGAAACCACTGATGGAGCATTAACTCTGAAAAATATTAAAGGTCAAATGCGCATGAAAACCAACTCCGGTTCCATGAAATTATCTGATTCGGAAGGTACGATTACAACCACTTCAGGTGCAGGATCACTGAATTTCTTTAATGTTCAAGGTGTGTTTGATATCAATTCAGGCAAGGGTGATGTAATTGGGGCAAGGGTGAAATTTACTGAGTCATCGAGTATTAAAACGACAGAAGGTAAGATTAAGTTTAAGTTAGAAAATAGTAAAGAAGAATTATCATTTGCCTGTGTGTCAGAGAAAGGAATGATGGTAGTTTATGGTAAGGCAAAGAAGAAAAAGGTGAATGAAGGTAAAGGTTCGATTGTAATTACCACTTACAGTACAACAGGAGCTCAGAATTATTATTAGAACGATTAAATATTGAAGCACACAAAGGCTGATTCGGATATGTCGAGTCAGCCTTTATTTTTCATGATTATTTGCAAGTAAGATCAAAAAAAAAGACCAGCTATTAATAGCCAGTCTCCTTCGTGTAAGTATTTCAGTTTTATTTTCTGGCAATCTGATCTTCGATGATTTCGGTAAATACATCTTTAATATTCAATCCGGCGGCTGCAATCTGCTGAGGAATAAAACTTGTAACAGTCATACCTGGTGTTGTATTCACTTCAAGCAAAAATATTTTATTGTCTGATATAATATAATCAACCCTTACAATTCCTTTACAACCCAAAATGTCGTAGATGAGAGAAGAGATTGACTGGATTCGGTCTCTTACTTTATCTTCAATACGTGCAGGAGTGATTTCTTCAACTTTATTAGCTGTATATTTGGCTTCAAAATCGAAGAACTCATTCTTACTCACAACTTCGGTAACAGGAAATCTAACTTCATTTTCAAGAGTTTTATAAAGACCACAGGTTACTTCCATACCTGATATAAACTGCTCAATAATTACCTCGCTACTTTCACTAAAAGCTTTTTCAATGGCCGGAACCAATTCTTTGCCTTCTTTTACCTTAGAAACACCAAAGCTCGACCCACCGGCATTCGGCTTTACAAATAATGGTAATCCTAGCTGCTTGATGATGTCAGGAGCATTGTAACTGTGTCCTTTGCGAAGAAGGACAGAATCGGCAACAGCCACACCAAATCCTTTCAGGTAGGTGTTGCATGTAAATTTGTTAAATGAGATAGCAGCAGCTTCCACATCACAGGTGCTGTGTGGAATACCCAGCATCTTCAAATAACCTTGCAGTAATCCGTCTTCGCCAGGTGTGCCATGAATGGTGATATAAGCACAATCAATTGATACCTCAGAGCCATTCATCTGAAAACTGAAGTCATTTTTATCAATGGGATACTCAGTTCCATCAACCACAGCACACCATTTTTCTTCTGTGATTAAAATTGGGTAGCGATTGTATTTTTCTTCATTAATAAATGAAAAAACACCTTCTTTACTCTTTTCAGATACTACAATTTCTGAAGAGTAACCGCCATAAACGATGCCAATATTCTTCTTCATGTTATTATTATTGGAACTTAATCAAGATCGCGTCCGGCAGTGTAGTCTCTCCATTTTTCGATGGCCTGAACCATGTCATCAGGTAGCTCAGAGTCGAACGACATAAATTCTTTTGTTGTTGGATGCACAAAACCTAGTGTTTTAGCATGAAGTGCCTGCCGGGGCAGGATGTTAAAACAGTTTTGTACAAATTGCTTGTATTTGGTAAAAGTGGTCCCCTTTAATATCTGATCCCCTCCATATCGCTCATCATTAAAAAGTGGATGACCAATGTGCTTCATATGAACCCTTATCTGGTGAGTTCTTCCGGTTTCTAAACGACATTCAACCAGTGTTACATACCCCAAACGTTCCAGAACTGTATAATGTGTTACTGCCGGCTTACCTCTTTCTCCATCCTCAAAAACAGCCATCTGTTTTCTGTCCTTCAGACTTCTGCCAATATTACCAACGATTGTTCCTTCATCTTCTTTGGGTTGCCCCCAAACAATGGCACGATAAGTTCTTTTAGATGTTTTTTCGAAGAACTGACGAGCCAGAAAATTCTTAGCATGTTCTGTTTTGGCAATTACCAAAAGACCAGATGTATCTTTATCAATACGGTGAACCAAGCCGGGGCGAGGGTCCTGCGAATTAAAAAGAGGCAAATCTTTCAAGTGATAAGCTAACGCATTAACCATGGTTCCGGTATAGTTTCCGTGTCCCGGATGAACAACCATTCCAGGCTTTTTATTAAGAACAATCAGGTCATCGTCTTCATAAATGATATCCAGTGGAATGTTCTCAGGTATGATTTCGATTTCACGCGGAGGATACGACATTACGATGGTAATAACCTCGTTAGCCTTTATCTTGTAGTTAGCCTTTACGGGATTGTCATTTACTCTAATATTACCTGCAGCAGCAGCTTCCTGTATTTTATTTCTCGATGCATTTTCTATTCGATTAACCAAAAACTTGTCAATGCGCAGAGGTTTCTGACCTGGGTCAGCAACAAAGCGATAATGTTCGAATAATTCGTTACTCTCTTCAAATTCTTCAAATTCGTTCTGAATCTCCTCAGCCATAATCTAAAACTCCTCAATGTTATCACCTGCAGGTTTTTCAATAACAGGTGGATCAATTTTAATACTTTCAATTAAAAGACTATCGGTTGATAAAGTATCAGGTAAGATTTTTGATGAATCTGTACTCAGCCACACATCAATAGAAGATCCCAATGGAATACGTGATCCGTCTTCTGATATTGGTTTTTGTTTCCAAATGAATGCAAACAGCGAATCGTCGGGTGTTACCACTGTACTATCGAAAATGGTTGAGCCTAAATTTAGCGAAACAGAAACCAATAAATGGCGGGCTTCGTCGGCTGCCAAGCCTGTCAGATCAGGAATGTTTGTTTTTTTATCACTCAAGCCTTGTCCAAGCAAAAGGTCAATTACAGATCCCTTTTCAATTGAGGTTCCGGGTTCAATCGGTTTTCCTTTATAATGTTGCCCCAACACTTCGTTGGTATACTCACTTGGTATATAAATTAGTTCACCGGTTTTAAGTCCATATGATTCTAGAATAGCTTTAGCGCTTCGCAATGAATAACTGGTTAAGTTAGGAACCTGAACTTTTTCTGCTGAGTAGGCATTAATAGTAAAGTGGATGGTTCTGTTCTTTTTAACTTCAGTGCCGGCTTTAGGCAATTGTTCAACAACTGCTCCCGGCGTAAATCCTGTGATGTGAACAGAATCGATTATGTTAAATCGAAAATCTTTCTCTTCCAGTAATTGCTCAAATTGTTCCTGGGTAAGTCCTGTGCAATCAGGCACTGGTTGTGTTACGCCGTGATGTGTATAAATATTAAGGCTAATAAATGTACCAATCAGCAAAAGGGCTATTACACCAATTGCAATACCAAGGTTTTTAAGAAATACTTTGCTGATAAGAAATTTTAGAAATGGCATTTATTCACTGGTTTTTATTGAACATCCACAGCCTTTGGTGTGAAAGGATGTGTTTATTATCGGTAACCGATGTTCAAAAGTAATACAAAAAATGTAATCAAACGTTGTGTAAACCAAAGGGCATAAAAAAAGTAAAGAATCCAAAACAGGATTCTTTACTTTTAAATATTTTGAAGTATGCTTTCAGCTCAATTAAGCTTTGTGTCTTCTCTCGCTGGAAACAGTTAATTTCTTTCTTCCTTTAGCTCTTCTTGAAGCTAATACTTTACGACCATTAGCTGTTGCCATTCTCTCACGGAATCCGTGCTTGTTACGTCTCTTTCTGTTAGAGGGTTGAAATGTCCTTTTCATCGTTTTGTATTTTTATCTATACGACTTTATGCCTTTATCTTCGTTTTTCGGACTGCAAAAATAATTGAATTTTTTATCTTCCAAAAGAAAATCAGGAATTTTATCTCAATGATTTAACTCTTTTTTTAGAATTACATCGAAAGATGAATGATTTTCTTGGTTTCAAAAAATTCTTCTTCAAAATAATTACTTAAGGGAGTTACCGAAACCCGTTTTTTAAATTCATTTAACTCCTGATCGAAATCACCTCCTTTAAGATAGATAATTCCATTGGTAATTGCATTTTTATTATTAGGTAATATTTTGTTTCTACAGAGATTTACAAATGCTGGAAAAGCTGTTACAGCCCGGCTAATGATGAAATCATATTGATCTGGATGATTCTCAACACGCACTTGTTGGGCATTTACATTTTTTAATCCCAATTCTTCAGCAACCGCAGCAACAACCTTAATCTTTTTTCCTATTGAATCAATCAGTTGAAACTGGCATTCGGGAAACATAATAGCTAAAGGAATTCCCGGGAAACCTCCACCTGTTCCTACATCTAAAATACGGGTGCCATCGGTGAATTGAATAAACTGTGCAATTGCTAATGAGTGTAATACGTGCCTTTCGTAAAAGTGATCCATGTCTTTACGGGAAATAACATTGATCTTAGTATTCCATTCTTCATAAATTTTACCCAATAACCCTATCTTTTCCCTCTTTTCTTTATCTAAAAGAGGAAAGTACTTATCTATCAACTCCATTATTTTCTGAATGGTATTAGCCTAATTTAATATCCGAATTTTTTAAGGTGTTAAACAGTAATTCACGAGCTCTGAAAAGTTGTGCTTTAACTGTTCCAAGTGGTAAATCAAGCTCTTCTGCAATTTCTTCGTACGAAAACTCTTTGAAATACCTTAATTCAATTAAGATGCGATAACGAGGTTTAAGTTTTTTCACAACCGTACGCATCAGAACCTTTTTCTGTTCTTTAATAAGATTTTCTTCCGGGTCAGGAGTTTCATCTTTTAAATGAATAGGTTGGTCGTTTTCTTTGTCCTCGGTTATTCCACCATCAATTGAAACCAGATTATTTCTCTTTTTTCTAAGAAAATCAATGCAATTATTGGATGCAATTTTAAACAGCCAGGTACTAAAGGCGTAATTTGGTGAGTACTGATGAATATTTTTAAAGGCTTTACCAAATGCTTCAATGGTCAGGTCTTCGGCATCACTTTTATTATTGACCATTTTTAAAAGCATGAAATAGATGGCATCTCTATATCGTCCCATCAACTCAGCAAAAGCTTTTTGATTGCCTTTTACTGCGCTATCTACCAATTCTAAATCATATTTTGCCTTGTCCGATAGATTAGGATTTATTTCCATTTCTTCTTGTTTGCACTAAAAATGTTTTGAAGCCACACACTTCCTATAATTAATGGGATAACCGCATCAAATAACAAACTTGAGATAAATAGTTTTTCCTCACTTAATGCCTTGCCAGCCTTAGCCAGAACTATATATTGAACAATAATTCTTGACAAAATTAACCCCAGACTGACAGGTACAAAAATATGAAAAAAAAGTGAACAAATACCTAGCACCCAAAATATTTGCCTGCTTAAAGGCTCAAGGGTAAGCCACCATTTGATTTTAAATTTATAGTGTTTTGATGTGGTTAAATGTCTTGATTTTCGTGTTATCCATTCGCCAAAATCAGCTGGCGGTACTGAGATTGTTTGACTGTAGCGCGATATAGCAACCGATGTGTTACTTTCGGTAGCACACTCTTTTATAAATAAATCGTCATCACCCGATGCAATATTTAAATATTGTCTGAAAACATTTGATTTCTGAAAGAGAGACTTTTTATAGGCCAGATTTCTTCCAACTGCCATAAATGGTTTTTTGCGAAGAGCAAATCCCATGTATTGTGCGGTATTGAAAAATGTTTCGTAGCGAAGGAAAAGGTTGAAGAGTGACTTTTTCTTTTCAAACCGTCCATATCCAATTACAATCTCTTTTGAATCGGTAAACTCACTACTTAACTCCTTCAGCCATTGATCTGATTCAGGGTAGCAATCTGCATCCGTAAATACCAGATGTTCATTTTTAGCAGCTTTTACACCTAAAGTCAGGGCTAGTTTCTTGCCTTGATAAAACTGTTTGTTCTCTGGTATGGTTGTATAATAAAGGTTTTTATAGTCTTTCTTTAATTCTGCCAAAATCATATCAGAATCATCGCTGGAAGCATCATTAACCACTACAACTTCAAATTCAGGGTAATCCTGTTTAAGAATTAGAGGAAGAAATTGTTTTAGATTGCGGGCTTCATTTTTTGCACAAATGATTACTGAAAGTGCAGGTTTATGAGAAGAAGTAACAGATGGTTTTACAAATGCCACTTTTAACATAAACCATAGATAATAAAATATCTGTATTACCCAACTTAAGCCAAGCAAGCTTATAAAAATAATCTCAAAATTTATATTCACCGTCCTGTATTGTTTCTTCAAATTTGCAATAATTTTTTACAATCTTCGACGCAAGAGATTTATTTTTTAGCCGAAATATTTAAATGATTATAAAAAATGCCTGTTTATCAACTAGTCTCTTGTTGAGTTTCGTATATTTGCAGCCCTTTTTTGAATAAAGTAGTAACTTGAGAAATGATTTCAGGTTATTTGTTTGTAAAATAGTAAGATATGAAATTTGAGTTGCAGCATACTGATCCAAAATCCAGTGCAAGAGCCGGTAAAATAACGACAGATCATGGTGAGATAGAAACACCTATTTTTATGCCTGTTGGAACAGTTGGTTCGGTTAAAGGCGTTCATTTTCGTGATTTACATGAGGATGTTCAGGCTCAGATAATCCTGGGTAATACCTATCATTTGTATCTGCGTCCAGGGTTGGATGTTTTACGTGCTGCAGGAGGACTACATAAATTTAATGGTTGGAATAAACCAATTTTAACTGATAGTGGAGGCTATCAGGTGTTTTCGTTGAGCGACAACCGAAAACTAACAGAAGAAGGAGCTGTGTTCAGGTCGCATCTGGATGGATCGAAACATTTATTTACTCCTGAAAATGTTGTAGATATTCAACGTACTATTGGCGCAGATATTATTATGGCTTTAGATGAATGTCCTCCTGGAGATTCAGATTATAAATATGCCAAGCAATCAATGGAGTTGACTCATCGTTGGTTAAAAAGAGGTATTGATCGTTTCGATTCTACAGAACCTTACTATGGACATTCACAAACTTTTTTCCCAATTGTACAGGGTGCAGGCCATCGTGATCTGAGGACTCAATCTGCCGAATTTATTGCCGAACAAAATCGTGAAGGTAATGCCATTGGAGGATTGGCAGTAGGTGAGCCAACTGAGGTGATGTACGAAATGGTAGAGCTGGTAAATGGTATTCTGCCCAAAGATAAACCCAGGTATTTAATGGGAGTAGGTACGCCTGCCAATCTTCTGGAAAATATTGCTTTAGGTGTAGATATGTTTGACTGTGTCATGCCAACACGAAATGGCCGTAATGGTATGTTATTTACATCGGAAGGAATACTGAACATGAGAAACGAGAAGTGGAAAGATGATTTTTCACCAGTTGATCCAAACGGAACTTCATTCGTTGATCATCACTATACCAAAGCTTATTTGCGCCATTTATATGTTTCGAAAGAAATGCTGGCCGCTCAAATTGGAAGTATGCATAATCTTACCTTTTATTTATGGTTGGTTAAAGAGGCCCGAAAGCATATAATTGCAGGTGATTTTGCAAGTTGGAAAGAAATAATGGTGAAAAAGGTAACAACCCGATTGTAAATTCACATTTGGTCAGAGGCTTGTTTTTTAACTTTTTATTACACATTTTTTTTGTTCTTTTGTATTAGGCTCAATAGAGGCGTTGTTAAACTAAAACCGACGTTTTGAAGAAACTGGATCTATATATTCTCAAAAAATTTCTTGGGACTTTCTTTTTTGCAATTTTATTGATTATTAGTATTTCAGTTGTATTTGATATCACTGAAAAGGTTGATGATTTTATTGATAAAAGTCCATCGTTACATGCAATAGTATTTGATTACTATAAAAACTTCATTCCATATTTTGCCAACTTATTTACACCTCTTTTTGTATTTATAGCTGTAATCTTTTTTACATCAAAGATGGCTTATCAGACTGAGATAATTGCCATATTGTCAAGTGGTGTGAGTTTTAGGCGAATGATGTTTCCTTATTTTATGGGGGCAGCTATCATTGCTATTTTTTCGTTCATATTAGGTGGATATATTATTCCTCCTGCCAATAGAACAAGGTTAAAATTTGAGGCAACTTATATTAAAGATAAGAAGGAAGTTGGGTTGAGTAATATTCATATGCAGATTGAACCTGGTTTATTCGTTTTCTTAGGTAAATATTATTCGTATCAGGAGAAAGGAGATTATTTTAATCTGGAGAAATACGATCAGAAAAAGTTATTGTCCAAGCTGTCAGCACGAACTGTAAAGTTTGATACTGCTACTGGTAAATGGCACTTAAGTCAGTATATGATTCGTGAATTTAAAAACGATATAGAGCAGGTCATTTCTAAAGGCAGAGAGTTGGATACTTTAATTCCGAATATGAAACCGGCAGATTTCAAAGAAGAAAGAAAGTATTTTGAGATGATGACCAATCCTGAACTAAATAGTTATATTGAAGAACAAACCGCCCGTGGAGTAGGAAACCTGGAAGAGTTTTATATTGAAAAGTATAGAAGAATAGCTTCACCTTTTAGTGCATTTATACTTACCCTTATTGGTGTTTCATTGGCTTCCCGAAAAGTCAGGGGAGGAATGGGATTGCACATCGGGGTTGGCATTGGTTTAAGTTTTTCGTATATTTTGTTCATGACTATTTCAACCACCTTTGCCATTAACGGTAATATGAACCCCTTATTAGCCGTTTGGATACCTAATATTCTGTTTGCTATGATCGGAATATACCTCTATTACAGAGCACCAAAATAGTTGGTGTTAAGTTGATTAATGAAGATATGTAACATTCGGAATATGTTTAAATGAATGTTTTCCTTTTGTTAAAAAAATAAAATTAGTAATTATGCACCCTGAAAAATTATTGATCAGGGTAATGTTTGTCTTGGTTAATAGTAGGTTAAATCAAATTATTGGATTATGTCATTGAAAAAACACATCCTTGACCTTCGTAAAAGAAAGGAACAAGTTCAAAAGGGTGGTGGCGACAAAGCCATTGAAAAACAGGTGGCGAGAGGAAAACAAACTGCTCGTAACCGAATTTTGGCACTTTTGGATAGAGATTCTTTCACCGAGTACGATCTTTTTGTAGAACATGAAGCTCGTGACTTTGGTATGGACAAAAAACAGCTTCATGGAGATGGAGTAATTATTGGAACAGGTACTATTTATGGTGCTCCAATCTGTATTTATGCCCAGGATTTTACCGTAGAAGGAGGTTCTTTAGGATTAATGCATGCCCGTAAGATTACGAAAATTATGGATCACGCTCTGAAAATGCGTGTGCCTTGTGTTGGTATCAACGATTCAGGTGGTGCCCGTATTCAGGAAGGTGTGAATGCTTTGGCTGGTTATGGTGAAATTTTCTATCGTAATACCCTGTCTTCAGGTGTGATTCCTCAGATTTCTGTTATATTAGGCCCTTGTGCCGGAGGTGCTGTTTATTCACCAGCATTGACCGACTTTGTATTTGTTGTTGATAACATTTCGAAAATGTTTATCACCGGACCAAGTGTAATAGAATCTGTTTTGGGTGAGAAAATCTCAATGGAAGATTTGGGAGGAGCTCGTGTACATGCTGAAACAACAGGTAATGCGCATTTCTTCTCAAATAGTGAAGATGAGTGCTTTGAGCAAATTAAGAAGCTTATCACTTTTATTCCTTGGAGTAATACTAAGAGAGCGAAAACATTCCCTCCAAAACCACCTAAGTTTACAGGTAATATCGAAGATCTTATTCCAGCTGATCCACGTCAGCCTTATGATGTTCGTGATGTTATTAAAGCGATTGTTGATGACTCAGACTTCTTTGAAATTCAGGAGCTTTGGGCTGCCAATATAGTAATTGGTTTCGGTCGTTTGAATGGTGAAACAGTAGGTTTTGTTGCTAACCAACCATTGGTATTAGCTGGTGTATTGGATTGCGATAGCTCAGATAAAGCTGCTCGTTTTATCCGTTACTGTGATGCATTTAATATTCCAATTGTGACCTTGGAAGATATGCCAGGATACTTGCCAGGTGTTGACCAGGAGCATGCCGGTGTGATTCGTCATGGTGCTAAAGTTCTTTATGCTTATTCTGAAGCTACTGTACCTAAGGTAACAGTTATCTTAAGAAAAGCATATGGTGGTGGTTACATCGCGATGAATTCACGTCACTTGGGTGCTGACTTTATGTTTGCATGGCCAACAGCTGAGATTGCTGTAATGGGACCAGAAGGTGCTGCTAATATTATCTTTAGAAAAGAGATTGAAGAAGCGGAAGATAAAGATGTAATGCGAGCTAAGAAAGTGGAAGAGTACAAGGAGAAATTTGCGAATCCATTTGTTGCTGCAGCTAAAGGTTACATTGACTCTGTAATTGAGCCAAGCGAAACACGTGACTTGCTGCTTCATGCTATTGAAGTTTCAGCACATAAAGACGATCACCGTCCAGCTAAAAAACACGGAATTCCACCATTTTAACAGGAGGTTTTATGGCAAAACAAAAAATAGAAGGATTGGTCGATTTTGCTATACTTAGTATGAAGTATAAGACAAAATTAACCAAGAAATTCGAAAACCGTATTGTTTACGAAGATCCAAATCCAAATAACATTTTGTCCTACATACCCGGAACAGTTAATGAAGTGTTTGTGAAAGTGGGTCAGGAAGTTAAAGAAGGAGAATCATTAATGATTCTTGAAGCAATGAAAATGAGAAATCAGATTGCCATGCCTTTTGATGGAAAGGTGAAAGCCATTCATGTAAAGGAAGGTGACAGGATACCAAAGAATCATCTCATGATTGAGATTGAAGAATAAGAAAAAAGCTGCCTTGTGCAGCTTTTTTTATATCGATTTTTAAACTGATAATTCTATACTGAATTATTTCAGTTTTCCTTTCCAAACAAAATAAGATGGATCTACCAAGAATGTTGGCTCCTCTTTGAATAATCCAAAAACACTCGATCCACTACCAGACATTGCAGCGTAGACAGCTCCTTTTGAATATAGTAGGTTCTTTATTTCTTCAATTTCCGGATGTTTTTCGAATACACTTTTTTCAAAATCGTTTTTTATAACTGTTTTCCACTCTTCTATTGGAAGCAGAATGTCTTTATGTAACGAACGTGTTGGTTTGTCAGGTATAACACCGGCATATGCTTCAGGCGTGCTAACATGTATAGGAGGCTTAATCAAATAAAGAAAATACTTATTTAGATTTATTTGAATTGGATTAAGTATTTCGCCAATACCTGTTGCGAAGGCTTCTTTGTTATCGATGAAAAAAGGAACATCCGCACCCAGACCTGAAGCTTTGGTTTTAAGTTCCTCTTTGCTTAGTCCTAAATCAAACATTGAGTTCAGCATATTAAGCATAAATGCAGCATCAGAAGATCCACCTCCCAACCCGGCTCCAAAAGGTATTGCCTTATGCAAATGAATCTCAATGGGTGGTATATGATAATCTTTTTTAATCAGATTCAGAGCTTTTACACAAATATTACTTCCAGCGGCAGCATCTACTTTTATTCCTGAATTAAAGAGTTCATATTCAGTTTCTAAATTCTTATTGATAATTATCTCCAAAGCATCACATAAGGGGATTGGATAAAAAACTGTTTCGAGATTGTGGTACCCATCCGATCGTTTTTCAACCACGTTAAGACCGATATTTATTTTAGCATTCGGGAATTGAATCATCTGTATTGTTTTTGGCAAAATAAATGAATTCTGAAACAATATCATTATTTTTAAATAGTTTCGAATTTATTTGTTTGGGAATGAAGTGATATCATTTTTAATCCAATATAGTTGGTGATATGCTTTAAGTTTCTCGGATGTGATTAGTATATTTGTTCCCCGCTTTTTAATTCTCTAAAAATAATTAATGGCTAAACAACAGTTTAATAAGAATGCATTGATGAACAGTGAGCTCGGTAAATTACCTCCTCAGGTACTTGATTTAGAGGAAGCTGTTTTAGGAGCTCTTATGCTTGAGAAAGATGCCTTTGTGCAAATTTCGGAGCTTTTAAAGCCAGAGCATTTCTATAAAGAAGCTCATCAATTCATTTATCAGGCCATTATGAATTTGGAGGCTCACGAGCAACCTGTTGATATGTTAACAGTTACTCAGGAATTAAAACGTCTGGGCAAACTTGAAGAAGTTGGTGGTGCATTTTATGTGTCCCAACTAACGAGTAAGGTAGCGTCAGCAGCTCATATTGAGTTTCATGCTCGTATCATCTGGCAAAAGTTTCTTCAACGTCAGATGATACAAATTTCAAGCGATTTGCAAACCAAAGCATACGATGACGCTATTGATGTAAATGATTTGTTGGAAGAGGCTGAAAGTACCTTCTTTATGCTTTCTCAGGGTAGTATGAAGCGCGAAGCGGTTCAGATCAACCCTGTTATACAGGAAGCCATTGACCGTATTAAAGTGGCCGCTTCAAGAGGAGATGGATTAAGTGGGGTTGCCTCAGGATTCACAGCTCTCGATAGAATTACTTCCGGATGGCAGGGCTCAGCTTTGATTATTATTGCCGCTCGTCCTGCAATGGGTAAAACTGCTTTTGTATTATCCATGACACGTCAGATGGCATTAAATCATAAAATTCCGGTAGCTATTTTTTCACTGGAGATGTCAAACGTGGAATTGGTTAACCGTTTGGTAGTTTCTGAAACAGAATTATCGGCTGATAAAATTAAGAAGGGTAATTTGGCACCATATGAATGGGAACAACTTGATCATAAAATTCAGAATTTAATTGATGCACCTATTTATGTTGATGATACTGCGGGTTTATCCGTTTTTGAGTTGAGGGCAAAATGTCGCAGACTAAAAAAGCAGCACAATATTCAGTGTATCATCATTGACTACCTTCAGTTGATGAATGCCAGTGGGATGAGTCCCGGTAACCGTCAGGAAGAGGTAAGTATCATTTCAAGATCTTTAAAAGGGTTGGCCAAAGAACTCGATGTACCTGTTATTGCACTATCACAGTTGAATCGTGGTGTGGAATCACGTGCAGGTAATGAAGGTAAGCGACCTCAGTTATCCGATCTTCGTGAATCGGGTGCGATTGAGCAGGATGCAGATATGGTGTGTTTTATTCATCGACCCGAATATTATCGTATCACTGAGGATGAACAAGGTAACTCACTGATTGGTATGGCTGAAATTATTATTGCTAAGCATCGTGCCGGACCTACTGCTGATGTTCGCCTTCGCTTTAGATCAGAGTTGGCAAGATTTCAGGATGTGGAAGAGGATATATTTAATGATGAAGGTTTTGGACAGCAACCAGCCGCGCATAGCTTGCCTTCAAAAATGAATGCAGAAATGGATGATGGAGGAGGAGCTACTCATTTACCAGACTTCCCGGATATGAGTGCTGGCTTCGACAAAGATATGCCATTTTAATAAATTATTAGCTAAGCAGCTTTTCATCTTTTTAGTTGTCTTTAGTTTGGTTGTGCATAATCAATGAAAAATTATATTTTCATTGATAAGAATTTTATTCTTAGACCCCAAATTATGAAAGAAAACAGACCTATAGCTGTAATTACCGGACCAACAAGCGGTATTGGTGAAGCTTTTACCTACAAATTGGCAGATGAAGGTTACGATTTAGTTTTGGTTGCAAGGCATGAAGCTAAACTGAAAAAGCTTGCTGAGTCAGTTGAAAACAAATATGGAGTTGCTGTCCGAAAGATTGTAGCAGACTTATCCTTAAACAAAGATATTGAGAGGGTAGAGAAAGAACTTACCTTGTTAGACAGAATCGATTTACTTATTAATAATGCGGGCTTTGGTGTTGGTGGTTATTTTATTGAAGTACCATTGAGTAAGCAGATGGATATGCTAAATGTTCATCTTCATAGTACTATTAGATTTAGTCGAGCTGTAATACCAGTTATGGCAAACCAAAAAGTAAAAGGGAATATTATTAATGTAGCTTCCTTTTCAGTTTTTATTGATGTGCCTGGCAGTGTTATGTATAGTACTACAAAATCAGCAGTTGTACATTTTTCGAAGACTTTACAATATGAGGTGAAGGATTATAATATTAAAATTCAGGCACTTTGTCCGGTTTTTACGCCTACTTCCTTTCATAAATCTATAAATCGGGATTTAGAATTTATGAAGAATATACCAGATTTCTTTTGGACACCAAAGGAAGATGTTGTCTTAAGTTCGTTAAAAGCCCTTAACTCTTCAAAAGTCATTTGTATTCCAGGTAACTTCAATCGTATCATATACTGGTTTAATAAGCAACCATTATTTTCTCAATTAATTCATAAAATAACATTGAAATTAAACGGTAGAACGAAAATGCCTGATTTAAAAAATAAAGTGAAAAAAAGGAAGGTTAATGAACTCGTAGAAGTAGATTGAAATATAAAAAGGCGCCATTAGCGCCTTTTGTTTTATCTTCTTTCAAGTAAAACAACATTCTCAACATGATGAGTATGTGGGAACATATCTACCGGTTGTATTTTTGTAACCTTATATCGCATGTCAAGCATATTGATATCTCTTGCCTGTGTGGCCGAATTACAGCTAACGTAAACAATCCGATCGGGTGCTGAATTTAAGATGGTTTGCACAACATCAGCGTGCATCCCGGCTCTGGGAGGATCAACTATCATCACATCAGGATGACCATTTTTAGTCAAAAAATCATAATTCAAAACATCTTTCATATCACCGGCAAAAAAGCTGGTGTTCTCGATGTTATTGATTTTCGAATTCTCTATTGCATCTTCAATGGCCTCTGGAACATATTCAACTCCAACAACTTTTTTAGCCTGTCTGGCTACAAAATTGGCAATGGTTCCTGTTCCGGTGTATAAGTCATATACTACTTCATTGTTTTTAATGTCAGCAAATTCGCGCGTAACCTTATACAATTCATATGCCTGTTCTGAATTGGTTTGATAAAATGATTTAGGACCAATCTTAAATTTAAGTCCTTCCATTTCTTCAAATATATGATCGCGACCATAAAACAATTCAATTTGTTGATCTGTGATCGTATCGTTTGCCTTTGAATTGATCACATACTGCAACGAGGTGATTTGTGGAAAGGTTTCTTTGAGGTGTTCCAATAATTTCAATCGGTTTTCTTTATCCTCGTGAAACAGAGTAAGAATAACCATTATCTCTCCGGTTGAGGATGTTCTGATAATTAATGTCCTCAGGAATCCTTCCTGTTTCTTAAGATCAAAAAAAGTAAGGTTGTTTTCAAATGCAAACTTTTTAATCTCCAAACGAATTTGGTTGGAAGGATCTGACTGTAGGTGACATTTGTTAACGTCAATTACCTTATCAAACATGTTTGGGATATGAAAGCCAACACCATTGCGCTGTAGGTTCTCATCACCCGAACTCATTTCCTCTGCTGATAACCAACGATTATTAGAAAAAGTAAATTCCAGTTTATTTCGATAAAAATCAGTTTTTGCCGATGCTTTAATAGGCATTGATACCGGCAACTCAACTTTGCCAATTCGTTGCAGGTTGTTTAAAACTTCCCGCTCCTTATATTTTAACTGGTGCTCATAGGGTAAAGCCTGCCATTTGCAACCTCCACAAACACCAAAATGTTCACAGATTGGTTCTGTTCTTATTTCACTGTACTTATGAAAATGAACAGGATAGCCTTCGTAGTAATTTTTACGTTTTTTAGTTACCTGCACATCAACTATATCGCCTGGAATAGCTTTCTGTACAAAAACCACGCGGTCTTCAATTCGGCATAATGCTTTTCCTTCGGCTGCTACATCGGTTATTTCAACCTGTTTTAGCAATGGTTTATTTTTTCTTGATCTTCCCACAATGTCAATTATTTTCGGGCGCAAAAGTAATTAAAAATGAGATAAAATTCGTTAAGGTTATTAATTTCTGATTCAATAATCAATCATGGTTTAAATACGATTGTACATGTTATTGGCATAATCAAAAGTAAAAAAGAGTAGAAAAAGGAAACCCCGCATTTTGCGGGGTTTTTATTATTGTTCCTCGAAAGGATTGGATTCAAAACTGTTTTGTTCAAGTTGTTGATCTGTTTGAGCAGCTTGCCCTCTACCTGGACCTCCTGGAGCAGTATTGTTATCAGTCATCATAACCAAGGAAATTTCATTGTCAATTTCGAAAGTTACCATTTCAGGTTTGCAATATGTCCTTTTACTTTTTCTTTTCATAATAACAGTTCAAAGATAGTTATTTTATTAAAAGTTTTTGAGAAAAGACTTTTTCTTTAGAAATTATTTTAACAATGATCAATCCACTGTTTGAAACTGTTATTTTATTTGTTGTATTAGAATATAGAGTATTATTTAATATTATTTTACCAGTAGGATCATAAATTTCAAGGCTTGGATCAATTAAATCTGGAAGTTCTATATAAATGTTTTTATGGTCGTTATAAATATTGATTTGTTCATCATTCGATTGTGAAATTGACGTTGCAGTGTTATTAAAGTGTATTACAAATCGATTTTCATAAGTTCCTTTTTCTGTGAAAAAACTGTAAGTATCGCCACTTAATAGGACTGTTTCAGACGAGTTCACTTTATCTTCCAATACTATTTCTGCATTCTCAATATTATTGAATTTCACTATATCAATACTGTAAGTGCCAGCGGATGGAGCATAGTATCCAAGATCAATTGATTGATTTTTTAGTTGCTCTGGAATGGTGTTGATTGCTATAGGTTTATCATTTAACAGAGAATATAGTTCCAGTATGGATTGGTTATAATCCATAAACTTTTTATCTGAAATGTAATTACCAGATCCAATTGTTGCATTCGGATTAAATGCAATAAGTGTTTCATCCTTAATTCCATCCTTATTTACCCCTGCCAGTTTTAATGAAGGAACTTGTGTTTTAGATGATTTTAAATAGGTGTAATTATAGCTTCTTTGAGCTGATTTTGGAATTATTACACTTCCCTGAGTTTGAGCCTCATTAACTTGAACCCAAACTGCGTGCATGCTTGGCAGAATAGTTGGGTAATCTGAATTTAAATTAACATCACCTGATTCATTTATTATACCTAGTAATCCAGTGTCGTTCAATCTAAATTGAAAGTGATAATTCATATTATCACTGATGTCGAGAGAATTTAAATCAATTGCACATGGGTAAGGATTACCAAGAAGATTCCATCCATAGTTGTTATATGGAGAAGTTTCTCTATAGCAATTAAAAATGTATGATTCGTTAGTGTTAACTGTGCCTGAGAAAATTAATTCTGTGCCGGATGTACTCCAAACAACATATCCTTCTCCGGGATTATAGGGATCTGTAACACCCATCTGAACCCATTTGGTATTAGGTACAAATTTAAAAGACTGTCCATTTACCCCAACGTTCTCAGGTGTTGCACTTGTAACAGGACTTGAGATATAATAATCAAATGGTTCAGAACTTATGGTTTGATGTATTTTAACTTCTGCAGATGATGTATTTAAAGTTCCATTATTAAATAATATGCCATTACCAACAGTTTGATTGTTAGAAGAATTAAGCTCTAATAAGTTATTTACTGTCAAACTTCCAATGCTAGTGATCTCAAGAGATGCCCCTTCTTCAATAATAACTGAATTAAATGTTGCATCAATATCAATAGTAGGCATTAAACTGGCAGACTGTTGTATAATAGCACTGAAATTGCCAAGAGGAAGTGCTGAATTCCAATTGCCATCATCTGTTATATCAGTAGAGATTGCACCTGTCCAATATCTGAATCTGTCAGTTGTAAAATTCGAAACTGTAGATGTAACTTGTTCTATATTACCCGTAATGCTCTCAATGGCTGCGATATCTATCGTATAACTTGTGAAAGAAAGAAGATTGTCATTTGGTGTAATGATTATTTGATCTTTATTTGTGTTTATCTTAGCCGAATATGGTACGCTTAATCCACCTTGAGTAAAAGTGATAATATCTGCTAGGTTTGAATCATTCAATTCAGTTCCATCTAATTTCTGAACAGGTAAGTCAAAGTCAACAATGATTGGATCTGTAATATTTACCTGAGTTGCTCCATTTGTAGGGGTAATGGTTGAAACTGGGGCAGATATAACAGCGGTAAATCTCCATTGATTCACATCACTGATACCTTGGAAAGGTACACTGGTCGCTTGAGATACAATAAACCCTGGATCAATTGTAATATAATATATGGCACCTTCAACGAAATCGTTATGATTAACGTAAAGAGTCGTGCCTGAAGTTGTAGCATTTGCGTTACTTGTAGCAAAAGAAGCAAATTCAGTTCC
>NZ_JBNGOX010000041.1:0-53152 GCF_050589785.1 Carboxylicivirga caseinilyticus
CATATAAGCTCTCAGCTGGATGAAATAATTTAAGGAAGAACTCCATTTTTTTGAATAATAAAAAGAGGGTGCCTCAATTTTGGACACCCTCTTTCTTTAAGAATATCATTGTTACTTAAGCATCAATATTTGCATAAGTAGCGTTTTCTTCAATAAATTGCTTACGTGGTGGAACCTCATCACCCATCAACATTGAGAATACTCTGTCTGCTTCAGCACCACTTTCGATAGTTACCTGACGAAGGGTACGTTCTTCCGGATTCATCGTTGTTTCCCACAACTGCTCTGCGTTCATCTCTCCCAAACCTTTGTATCGCTGAATGTGAACACTATCTTCTTTACCCCCACCAAATTGCTCAACAAATTCATAACGTTGTTTTTCATTCCAGCAATAAGCTTCGTTTTTACCTTTTTTACAAAGATACAACGGAGGAGTGGCAATATATAGGTAACCATTTTTAATCAGGTCTCTCATATATCTGAAGAAGAAAGTCATAATCAATGTTGTAATGTGGCTACCGTCCACATCGGCATCGGTCATGATTACTACTTTGTGATAACGTAGTTTTTCAAGATTTAAAGCTTTACTGTCTTCTTCGGTACCAATGGTAACTCCTAAAGCTGTAAATATATTTTTGATCTCATCACTTTCAAACACTTTGTGTTGTAGCGCTTTCTCAACATTCAAAATCTTACCTCGTAAGGGCAGGATTGCCTGAAATTTTCTGTCACGACCTTGTTTGGCTGTTCCACCCGCCGAATCTCCCTCGACAAGAAATACTTCACAAAGAGCAGGATCTTTTTCTGAACAGTCAGCCAGCTTACCGGGTAATCCACCGCCACTCAAAACACTCTTACGTTGCACCAACTCACGTGCTTTACGTGCAGCATGACGCGCCTGTGCGGCCAAAATTACTTTATTAACAATATCTTTGGCAGCTTTTGGATTTTCTTCAAGGTAGTGCGTCAACATGGTACTAACAGCCTGATCAACCGACAAACTAACCTCACCGTTACCCAGTTTAGTTTTGGTTTGACCTTCGAATTGAGGCTCTGCCACCTTAACAGAAACAACAGCAGTTAAACCTTCACGGAAATCATCACCATTGATATCGAACTTCAGCTTACTTAGCATTCCTGATTTCTCAGCAAAAGTTTTTAAGGTACGTGTCAATCCACGACGGAAACCAGTAAGGTGGGTACCTCCTTCAATGGTATTAATATTGTTAACGTATGAGTAAATGTTTTCGTTAAATGAAGTATTGTACATGATGGCAATCTCAACCGGAATATCGTTTTTCTCAGTTACGATATGAATTGGATTGTCAATCAGTTTCTCGCGTGTTTCATCAATGAACTCTACAAATTCTTCCAAACCTCTTTCTGAATGGAAAAATTCAGCCTTATCACTTCCGTCTTCCGAATGTGTGCGGTGATCAATCAAATGAATTTTAATACCACTGTTCAAAAAGGCAAGCTCTCGCAAACGATTCGCCAGAATTGACCATTTGTATTCAGTCACATTAAAGATTGATGCATCAGGCTTAAATGTAACTTTGGTACCTGTTTTATCAGTGGTTCCTACTTCAGTAATATCTGTAACCGGCTTACCAATTGAGAATTCCTGAGTATAAATTTTACCATCACGATGAACCTCTGCTATTAACATAGTTGATAGTGCATTCACACAGGATACACCAACACCGTGCAAACCACCGGATACTTTGTATGAATCTTTATCAAACTTACCTCCGGCATGCAACACTGTCATTACAACTTCCAGTGCTGATTTACCTTCTTTTTCGTGATAATCAACAGGAATACCCCTACCATTATCCGTAACTGAAATAGAGTTATCCTCATAAATTTCGACAGTAATTTCGTCACAGTGTCCGGCAAGAGCCTCATCAATTGAGTTATCCACCACCTCATAAACCAAGTGGTGTAATCCTTTCTCACCAATATCACCAATATACATTGCAGGTCGCTTACGCACAGCTTCCAACCCTTCCAAAACCGTAATACTACTGGCACTGTATTCGCCCTGCTTATTTACATTTTCATTTACTTCTTCACTCATCTTAAAATACTTTTGAAAAGCGTAAAAAAACCGGATCACCCGGTTTAAACATCCTCCCGAAAGGAAGACCTACAAATATAGCAAAAATCACCATTTTGGGGAGTCAAAAAGAATGTTTTTTTACCCCATCAAAAACCTTAATTACAAGCTTATTTATAACCCCTTAGGATCAAAAGTCTTAGCCCTTAAAAGGTATATATAATTCCGGCCTGCATATTCAGTCGTTGCGATGGATATCCATTCCATTGATAGTATTTTGAAGCTGCTATATTATTAACATTTGCCCAAAAAGTCCATTGACGACTAAAGCGATATTCTCCACCCAGATTCATATCAAAAACACCATTTAAAGTCTTCTGCAAATCATCCAACTCTCTGTCATATGCTTTTCGCTCACCCAGGTAACCAATGCTACTATTCAAAGAAATAAATTCATTTAAATTCAATGATGCTTTTAGACCAAATTCCACTTCCGGTTCATGCCAGGCTGCCGCTTCAGAATCAAGGTTCCATCCATTATAGGCTCCGTGAAGTAACAATTCTATCTCTTTCTTGGGTCGAAACAACAGCTCACCTTTTACTTTAAGTAAATTACCATCATCATAAACAGGTACAAACAGATTAGAGTACTGATATGTGAATAAAGAGCTACTTGTCTCTGGCTGATCACTGTAATATTTATTTACATAGAAATGTTCATCATTAAAAAAGCTGTACTCGATTCCGGCAGAGAAACTGGTTGAAGAACTAAAATTACCTTCAATACCGGCAAATAAGTTTAACCCATACATCGATGATTTGATATTTGCATCGGGTGATAAAAATGGATTTTCATATACAGCTGAACGATAATCATTGATATTCATATTTCCATTCAAGCCTCCATAAAGAGCCACAATACCTTCAACAACAGTCAACTTCGCAAGAATATCAGGTGCAACAAAAAACTGATCATCTTCAGAGTCTATCTGACCACCAATCACCATACCTACCTTCACATTTATATTATCAAAATTAAAATGTACAGCAGGGTTGGCCTCAATATAAGTTAGTTTTCGATCTGAAAAAGTATACATCGCTCCGATTGTATCAGGAACACTGGTTTTAAAACTTTGAACTTTACCTTCTAATGAAAATATTAAATCGTTAACCGGATGACGCACGGCTCCATTAAGCATAAAACCGTTTTGCTTTACCCCTGTTACATTCCCAAAACTTGAAAAACCAAAATTTGCGTTGTATACTGTTTTATTATCGTCGCTTACATTATTCTGTAGCCCGATTAACATATCAAAGACTGATAATCTTTGTCTTTCATCCTGCTTCAAATCACTCCCTAAAACAGGATCAGTTGAACCCGGCAAGTAGTAGTCCGTCTCATCAACCAATGTTTGATAACCGTAATAGTGATAGATATTATGCAAAAAGTTTAAATCCACACTCAAGGTTTTATCATCAAAAAAATGCTTAAACCCAAGGTTAGCATAGGTATCATTCATTGGAGCATCTGCACTTTCACCATCTTCAAGCTTCAGCTTTCCAAAGGATGAAGTATGTCCGATATTCAATCCCAACAGAAAAGGTTCCGATTCAAGAATATTATACCCAAGTTCACCCAAGAGTGCATTATAGTTTCCAACACCTCCTTTAACATACGACTTCAACAATAATTCACGTTGTTCTGTCTGAATTTTTGCCGGATTTATTAATGTTGGTTTATAATCGGCATTGACTGACGTACTAATGATTCGATAGTTAAAGCTGGGTCGCAGTGTAACTGAATCTTTCACATCCGGCATTTGATTAACTTTAAATGCATCAGATACGGTTGGTGTATACTCACGAACAACTTTCACATCTTTGTTAATCTCTTCCTGTGCATGAAGATTAAACGAAGCAAAAGCCAAACCCACTAGTACTAACTTGATATATTTTGTTTGCATCAAATTCATTTTATTCATTTTCAGATTCAGTTAATCAACAACAGATATCGTATCAGCAGGAGCTTCTGTTTCAGCTTTTACCTGCCAGGCATTTATATAATTATCTGCCCTTGAATGAATGTCATCATCTCCCTGATAATTCTCCTTAATACTTTGCAGATATTGCAGAGCCTGAAAATCTTCTTTTCTATCATGATAGATCTCAGCCAAAAGAATAAAACTCCGGGCCAGCCAATATTGATGTGGAGTACCTTTATCGATGTAGTCGAATATCTCTTTTTCTGCACGATCCTTTTCTCCTTGATTGTAGTAATATTGGGCTACCCAGTATTTGGATTCAGCTCCCTCACTACTCTTGGTGTTACCTGCCAACTTCGAGTAATTCTCAAAAGCCTTTTCCTTATCCTTTAGTTTATCATAGCTCTGTGCCATGTAATATCTGGCTTCTCTCTTTATTTCATCTGCAATCTTGGCTCCGTCCAACACCTTTTGAGCTGCTTTCACACATTCTTCAGGTAAATCAAGCTTGACTAGCGATCGCATAACTCCAATTTTGGCTTCAATACGATTTTCAGCTATTTCGGCTTCCTGCTCCAATCGTTCAAATGCATTAAAAGCCTTGCGATACGCTCCTTGCTGATAATTCAACTCGCCCATGCGCAATAAGGCCTCTTCAGTAAATAAACTACGGCCTTTGCCGGCAACATACTCATAAGAGTTCAATGCATCAGATAAATCTCCTGTTCTATACTGACAATCTGCCTTATAAAAATGAGCATTCAATACAAATTTTCCTTCAGGGAAGGTTGTAAGATAACTTTCGAAATGTTTGATAGCATGCTCACAGTCATTCTTCATGTAAAATCGTTCGGCAGCTACAAATGTTAAAGAATCCTGCTCACGAATATCCAGTCGTGCAAAACCTCCCAGATTTTCGGTGTAACGAACATATCCATCCAAATTATTCTGATCCATATAGATATTACGAATTCCCAACAAAGCGTCCTCTGCTTCAGGAGTTCCCGGATATTCATTAACCACACGTTTATAGAATGCCATTGAGTTATCCAGATCATTATCGTTATAGTAAACCAAACCTAGCTGCAACATTGCCTTCTTAGCCAGACTTCCTTTTGGATACTTCTCTTTAATAGTTTTATAATTATAAATGGCATTATCCAACTGACCCATGGCAACATACGATCGTCCCATTTCATATAAGGCATCATCAACATAATGAGATTGAGGGTAGCGATTGGTCAAATCTTTCAACACATTTACTTTCTGCGTATTATCCTTGGCTAACCCCAAACAGAAACCTTTCTGAAACAAAGCATAATCAGGTGATCCTTCCGGAACCTGAGATGCTTTGGTATACATGGCAATTGCTTGAGTAAAATCGCGGTTCACATAATAACAGTCTCCACATCGGTTCAATGCATCACCATACATAACACGATCTTTTCCGTCGGTTATATTAATGTATTTTCTGAACCATGTATTGGCTTCACTGTATTCTTTTTGTTTGAAATAGGAATAGGCAATATTGTAATGAGCTATAGGAAACTCTTTGGTTTGATACGATCCCGGCATGTAAATAAACTCACGATAATCTTTTATTGATTTAGAATAATTACCTGTTCTGTAGTAGGCTTCTCCCCTCCAGTAATATGCACCCACCTTTAATTTTTTATCATACTCAGCATACTTCAGACTGTAATCGAAAAACTCAATGGCTTCAGTAAAATTAAGATCCGTGAATAATTCCAGACCTCTGAAATATGCCACGCGTTGTAATGCCCTGTATACATCGTCATTTTTACGCTGAATCTTTTCCATCGAATTCAGAGCTTCCCTGTAATTCTTGGTAGTTAGAAAAGCCTGACCTAAATACTGATAGGCCTGGTCTATTTTATCACTTTCAGGAAATAATTCAATAAATGTCATAAATGAATTGATGATTTCGTTGAAAGGCGAAAAGGAAAGCTCATAATTCAGTTTTATGTAATTAAACAATGCATCTTCCTGAATATCTTTATCAAAATCATACTTCGATGCAGCCTCAAAAGCCACTCGGGCACGCTTTTTATCCTTAAGTTTCAGATAACAGTCTCCCAAATGATAATAAGCATTCTGCGACATGATATCTTCTGCCGATGTAACTTGCGACAAAGCCTCTGTTGACTTATCGTAATCTTTTCCATAATAATAACAGAAACCCAGATGATAAAAGTCTTCTCTTCTTGGTTGCTCTACCAAATCAATGGCCTTATTATAATATGGAATTGCTTTTGTATATTCTTTTTTACCATAATACGAATCAGCAATAATTCGATTCATATCAGCCTGGCGTTGTTTTGTGCCTTCTTTCACCATTGGTAATGCATAGCTAATGGCATTATCAAAATCATCCTGCAAATAATAAATTTGAGCTATGTAAAAAGGAACCACTTTTTCGAATCCTTTATCATTCTCCAGCTTTTTGAATCCTTCAAGGGCTGTCTGATAATTCTCCTTTTCGTATTGAATATGACTGTAATAATACAATACCGAAGAATAGTACTTATTGTCCTGTCCCTTTATCTTATTGAAATAGACAAGTGCCTCATCATACCTTTCCTGCTTAAACAAAGCATAACCTGCCGAGAAGTTAAAATCAAGCTCTGTTTCTTTATCCAAACCGTTGGCATCCACTTTCTCATACCATCTTGTAGCCTGTCGAAACTTATCTTTGTCTTTAAAATAATCGCCCATGTGCATGTAAGCATAAGGTAAACGATTACTATATGGGTAATTTTTAATGTAATCTTCCCATTGATATTGCATATCACCATTGTCAAGCTTCTGCGAACAAACACGTTTCAAATATGCAGCCTCAGCTACTCTGGCCGACATATTGTTTTTATTGGCATCGACGTAAGCATTAAACTGCAATCTGGCCAAACCATATTTCTGATGCCTGAATAACTCCATGCCCTTCTCGTATGATTCCTCAACAGATTGATATTTTAACGATTTTTGAGCGAAGCTAAATTGTAGCACCCCTATGAATAGTAGAAAGAAGATATTTCTCATCATGAGCCTTAGGCTTAAGAATATTATGATCGAATTAAATACTATAACGTAGAAACAAGGTAATTAGTGCATAAAAACCTCATTCAGGATAAAGATAAAAAAAGTGATGCAGCCATTGAGCAACACTCCTTGGTTTTTTATTAGCAAGAAATCAACAGGTTAATTAATCCAACAGGTTAAAATCTATTTCCTCCTGTTTACTTTCGCTCAATCGGGTATCCTCACAACGAATTGTTCGTCCGGGGAATTTTTTAAGCAGATTATAATTATGTGTTGCCATAATAACGGTTCTACCACCTTCACAGATCCTTCTAAGCAAAAGCATCAATTCATCCGAGGTATCCGGATCAAGATTTCCGGTTGGCTCATCTGCCAGAATCAAATCCGGTTCATTTAACAAAGCCCTGGCTATTCCGATTCGTTGTTGTTCCCCTCCCGACAGTTGATGTGGCATTTTGTAGCCTTTGTGAACCATATCAACATGAGACAAAACTTCACGAATACGTTTATCTATGTCTTTTTTGTTTTTCCAACCTGTAGCCTTTAAAACAAAGAGAAGATTATTATAAACTGTCCGATCTGACAACAATTGAAAGTCCTGAAAAACAATACCCATCTTTCTACGAAGGAAAGGAACCTGTTTCTTTTTAACCCCTTTCAGATGATAACCGGCCACAAACCCATGTCCTTCCTGTAAAGGCAACTCATTATACATAGTTTTTAAAAGACTGGATTTTCCAGTTCCCACCTTACCAATCAGATACACAAACTCACCAGGTTTAATCTGAAAATTTACATTTTGCAGTATTAAATGCTCCTGTTGACGAATATATACATTGTTGAAATCAACAATATTTCCTTCTACGTTAACGGTTTTTTGTGGAGTTTTATCCATAAATGTTACAATCGGTTACAAATGCAACCCAAAGAAACAATTTTTTGAGAAATATTAAAAGGCAGAACTACTTAAGTTCTGCCAAAGCATTTTTAACTCTTTCAAAAGCAATACGTAATTGTTCTTCGCTGGCAGCATAAGAGAAACGGATACATCTATCATCACCAAAAGCAACCCCTGGCACTGAAGCAACATGAGCATCTTCCAACAGATACAAACATAAATCCATTGAACCGTTCATTACTTTTCCGTTTACACTCTTACCAAAATAATAGCTTAAATCAGGGAAGATATAAAAAGCTCCATCAGGAATTGACACTTTAAAACCAGGTATATCTTTCACTAAGTCCAATACCATGTCACGACGTTTCAAGAATGCTTCGCGCATCTCTTCAACACATTCCTGACTTCCTCCAATAGCAGCTTCGGCAGCCTTTTGTGCAATGGCACAAACACCTGAAGTAAACTGCCCTTGTAGTTTCGAAGTTGCTTTAGCAAGAGCTAGTGGCGCAGCTATGTAGCCAATACGCCAACCTGTCATTGCATAAGCTTTTGAAACTCCATTTATTAATATGGTTCTGTCTTTTAAATAATCAACTTCAGCAAAACCGGCATGTTCACCAACATAATTGATCTTCTCATAAATTTCATCTGAAATGATCAAAACTTCAGGATATTTCTTTAAAACCTCAGCCAAAGCTTCTACTTCAGCTCGGGAATAAACACTACCTGATGGATTAGATGGTGAATTAAACATTACAGCTTTTGTTTTTGCTGTAATCGCTTTATCCAACTGATCTGGTGTTATTTTAAAATCGGTATCCACACTTGATTCAATAACCACCGGAATACCTTCAGATAATTTAATCAGATCAATGTAACTTACCCAATAAGGAGCGGGAACAATAACTTCGTCTCCATTGTTTATCAGGCATTGCAAAACATTGGCAAGACTATGTTTGGCACCATTTGAAACAACTATTTGAGCCGGATCATAATCCAAACCATTGTCCTTTTTCAGTTTCTCACAAATTACTTTCTTAAGTGCCGGATAACCGGGAACCGGAGGGTATTTAGTGAAATTTTTATTAACAGCATCGATTGCGGCATCTTTAATATGATCAGGGGTATAAAAATCAGGCTCTCCAAGAGTAAGATTTACAACATCCACTCCTTTATCCTGTAATTCCTTGCTTTTTTGATTCATCAGAATAGTTTGTGATTCTGACAAACGATTAATCCTGTCCGAAATTTGTAAAGCTTCCATAAATCGATTGCGTTTTATTAACCCAGTTAACTGAAAAATTATACAATAATTTTAGTATCCTGCAATCCGAAAACATTTTCTATCTTGCAGCGAATTCTATACAAAACTAAGTAAAAATTACAAGTCCACAAGATTGAAATTATTATTAATTGTTGTTTTTTACCAGATAATTGCAATAAATTATAAGTTGAAAAATTTCTGCAATTGCAATTCAGAAGTAATTAAATCATTCTTATGGATTTAGAACATTTATTTAAACACTTAAACTTTACATAATGATCGATTGGCAATTAATCATCTACCAGGCAATTCCTTATTTAATGATTGGAATTCCCATACTGGTTTTGGTCAACTGGTTTTTAAAGCAAAATATTAAAACCAGACAAATTGAACTCTCCATTGCTATGCAAAAAGAAGTTTTGCCACTTAAGATACAAGCATATGAGCGCCTGACCATTTTACTGGAAAGAATAAATCCTGAAACTATGATTCTGCGCGAACAGAAACAAGGACTAACAAACCTTCAGCTACATGCGTTATTATTAAAGAATATTCGCTCAGAATTTGAGCACAACCTGGCAATGCAGATCTATTTACCTGTAAAAACATGGGAGTTAATAACCAAATCGCGCGATGAAGTCATCAAATTAATTAATACTTGTTCAGGCGAAGTGAAACCAGATGCTCCTTCAATTGAGCTTTCTCAAAAAATACTGGAACGAAACAGTAATGAGGTCTCTTTCCACATTAAGCAAGCGAAAGATGCTATAAAAAAAGACATTCAGTTATATTATTTTTCTTAACAGCAACCTTTCAATATGCAGATCAGCATTATTACTGTTACATACAACAGTGCCTCAACTCTTGAAACAACAATCAATAGTATAAGAGAACAAAGTGCAATTAATAACATTGAATACATTATTGTAGATGGAAACTCATCTGACAATACTATAGAAATAATAAAAGAGAACAAAGACATAATAAGCCAATGGATTAGTGAGCCAGACACCGGCATCTATGATGCCATGAATAAAGGTTTAAAAATGGCATCCGGAGATTGGATTGGATACCTGCATGCAGATGATGTTCTGGCTAGTAAAACCATTATTGAAGAGATTATTACTGCTATTTCAACAAACAACATTAACGCTTTATACGGTAATCTGAATTACGTTCAGGAGAATGACATACACAAAACCGTTCGTCATTGGAAAAGTCAGACTTTTAAACCTCAATTATTAAAAAGAGGCTGGATGCCTGCACACCCAACTCTGTATATCTCAAAAGAATTATTCCTGAAAACAGGAGGCTTCAATACCAACTATAAGATTGCTGCCGACTATGACTTTATTTTACGCCTCTTTTCAAATCCTGAAACACAAAGCTTCTTTTTAGACAAACTCATTGTAAATATGAGAATGGGTGGAGCCAGCAACAAATCATTCGCCAATATCATTCAAAAATCAAAAGAAGATTATCTTGCCTTAAAGCATAATCAAGTTGGAGGATTCTATTCATTATTTGTAAAAAATTTCAGCAAACTCACTCAATTTATCAAACGCAATTAATAGTTAAGCCTTATAATGCTCGCTGTAATATTCAGCTGAATAATATCCGTATCCTCTCTCGGTTAATGATACATCATTCAGTAGAATTCCAATTTTAGCAACATCTTCTTCCATTAAATTTTCAATGGTTAATGACATGTGTTCTTTAAGTGTATAATTAGCTCTAACCACAAAAAGGTTAAAATCAGACTCCTGCATCAACATCCTTGCATCAGCCACCAATCCTATAGGCGGTGAATCCACAACGATTACATCGAAATGCTTTCTCAAGTATGCAAATAGCTCTTTTGGCCCACCACCTGATAATAATTCACTTGGATTAGGAGGAATCGGTCCTGCAGGAACAACATAAAGATTCTTGTAATCTGTTGAATATATAATATTTTCAACATGTTCTTCGTCAATCAAATAGTTTGACAAACCAGGCTTATCGATTAGCTGAAATAAAGCACTTAATCGAGGTTTGCGCAAATCAAAACCAAGCAAAACTGTTTTTTTACCAGATATAGCAAACACGGAGGCCAGATTCTCAGCACAAAAAGTTTTTCCTTCTCCGGTATTGGTACTTGTTAATGTAATCACCTTAGCATCATGATCATTATTCATGTACTTCAATTTTGTACGAATAGCCCTGAATGATTCACTTATCACCGAATGCGGATAATCATTTATCACATTATTAACACCATCCTTATTGTGCACAACCGTTCCAACAATTGATAACCCGGGAGCTAAATAATGCACATCATCTTTATTTCGAACCTTGGTATTCAAAAATTCTTTTAAAGCAATAAAAGCAGAAGGAAGAACCAAAGCCAGAAGAAATCCTTTTTGATAGTTACTCTTTTTAGTCGGTGAAATGATTGCCGATATACTGGCACTATCAATAATTTCATTGTCAGGAACATTGCTAGCTTTGGCAATTTGAGTCTCCGATTGTTTTTGTAGTAAAAACGTATAAATAGCGTCGTTTAATTTATAGGTTCTTTCAATTTTTAAATAAGTCTTCTCTAAATCAGGCAACTGATCCATATCTACCACAATATCTTTTAATTTGTTGTGATATTTTTGTTGCTCAAGATCCAGACTTCTTAGTACCTGATTTATTCCCTTTTGCAGATTTTCCTTGGTAACCTCTATCTTACTTTCCAAACTTCTCAGATATTGATTATTCTTTTCTACAGCACTTAAAAGAATCTCCTTTTCCTCTTCGTAAGATATCAATTGCATCACCAACTGATTAATAAACCCTGTATTTTCATCATTCACTGCCGGTAACATATATTCCTCTATATCGGAAGCATTATCAAGATTGTCCTGCAAAAATTTATAATACGACTGTTGCATTTCCAACATTTTCACTTCTTTCTCAGCATCAAAATATTGCTCCGCCAACCGTTGCGAAAACTCAGAAGGTCCCATAAACCGGTTGTCTTTTCTATATTTCAGTAAGCTATTTTGTACCTTATCCAATGTATCTGAAATATTCTCCAGCTGCGCATTTATGAAAGCCAATGAACGAGTTGCCATGTTATTTTTTTGTTCCAGATTATACTCCAGAATAACTTCGCACAAGGCATCTAAAAACACAGTCAATTTTTCATGGCTTGTTCCTGTAGCTGATATATAAATAATACTAGATCCTTCGCGGTAGGCACTCACCCCTAACCTCGACCTGTACTGATTCGCTAACTGATCATTAGTATTGAATACAAAGTGATACACTTTATCATTTGTAAAAGAATAAGATGAAGGTAAAATTCGAAATGAAAAATGATTATTTGTTATCCATTCTCCGAACTTTACATTCTGCTCAAACTTAACCGGACCAGAGCTTCCTGCTCGCTTCTCACCATTATAAATAAAAAGCTGTCCACCTTCTGATTCAACATTTACATTGACTTCATCGTTCGAAATATAACTGACCTTAATTGGTGTATTTAATAATTGAGGATGCAAAGAATCAAATTCCACCACAAATGGTTTACTATAATATAGTTCACTATCTTTAAAATTACCTTCAATCATATAGGTAACTCCAAAATCCAGACGATCAATAGCCTTTTTAACAAGCTTTTTTGATTTAATAACGAACATTTGATTTTCTACACTTCTTGCTTCGGGTGATAGTCCAAAGCCCTCGATTAATTCAGAACGGGTAATTGAACGCTGGTCATCGCCTTTCAATAAAAGTGTGGCACGCGCCTGGTAAACCGGCACAGTATAACGATGATAAATATACACCGAACCGATACAAAGAGGTAATGATATTAGAAATAAATACCAGTTTTTTCTGAGAAGAAATAGAATCCTTTTTAAGTCAAATAGATTATCGCTTGATTTACCTTTGTGAGGCTGATGCGCCATTGATATATTGCTTTTCTCGCCTGATGTCATAGAATTTGTTTTGCAAGGCAAATATAATTATTTTAAATGATGGTAATAATTTATAAATAAATGCTACTCATTACCTATCATTAAACAGGACTTCTATATAAATATTTACCACAACAACCTTCTTTAGTAAAATTTTCCCCATCATAAACCATATTACCCCGGGCAAAAACAAAATCAGGGCGACCATGCAGCTTTATACTCTTACTTTCACCTTTCATTCCTACAGGAAAATTACAATATAAATTCCTCTCAAAATCAGGATCCCAGATTACGATATCAGCATCTGCTCCTATCTTCAATACACCTTTTTTAGGATAAAGACCAAATAATTTTGACTGCCTGCCAGAAACAATTGAAGCAAATTCTGAAATAGTAATATTTCCTTCAACAACACCGGCAGTATAAACAACTGAAAGAAAATTCTTCAATAAAAAAAACTCATCAGGCCGATTATTAACCTGACTGTCTTTCACAATTCCTTCTCCTGATAAATTTATTAAAGGACGGGCTAAAAAATAATGAGGCTCATGTAGCAGCTCCCATAATTTATCAGTTGGTATTAATGTTAAACGATTAGCCAGTGAAAAACCTGAGAAAATAGAGTCCTCATTGACTTCATACCGATCCTGCCCTCCAATATTATATGGAAAAACTAATTCCGCTGTAATCAGTCCATACTCCTTAAATTCATCAATTATATCCAATTGCTCCTTAAAACTCAGTCCAAGAAGACATAACCGACATCCGTACTTAATAATTTTACTAATAATAAATCTGAATTGCCTCAAGTGCTCATCGATCGACTCCTTGTATTTCACATCCAATTCCGGATGACCGTACCCTATTATTTCAGGC
This sequence comes from Carboxylicivirga caseinilyticus, assembly GCF_050589785.1. Lineage (NCBI taxonomy): Bacteria > Pseudomonadati > Bacteroidota > Bacteroidia > Marinilabiliales > Marinilabiliaceae > Carboxylicivirga > Carboxylicivirga caseinilyticus. The sequence goes on from NZ_JBNGOX010000041.1 coordinate 14,084, forward strand.
TGCTGCATTTCAAGTACAATAACCAAATCGAAATAAGCAATTACCTGTAATAATTCATCAAGCTTTGCCTGGCTGTATGATTCCAATAAGGGCCACTGAAGAAAGAATGATGTAATCCCCTCGTGCGAATAGCAATAATCAATATCTTTCGCCGTCATCCCTTCCCACCCCTGCAATGCAAGATGAAAACTATAATCAGGTACAACAAAAAACTTTTTATTCCGTCGATTAATTAATTCACTAGTAGCATTTAATGAATAACCTGGCATCATTGTCTCAATAATGGCTGTTGTTCCACCCATCACTTCAGCCTGATTAAATCTCACCTGTATATCACTCTCTACCTGACACAACTCACCAAAAGATATACTTGTATCAATAGCTCCAGGCAACAGATATTTTCCTCCAGCATCAATCACAGGAGTTTCAGGCTCAGGTCTTTCCAAACCATTACCAATAGCAACAATCTTATTATTGCCAATTAACAAATCGCTCTCCACCACCTCATCATCACTTATAATTTTACCATTCTTTATGAGTACATAATCCATAACAAGGTGTTTTATACCAAGATAAATATTTCCGTTAAGCTTTGCAAAAACAACACTGAATGTTGCCATCAAATTAACGTTAAGAAATCTTACGAACGTTTCGCACTCCACTTAAAAGCATTAGTTTTGCGAAAATTTTTTCTGACCATGTGGTTTTTATACGCTATTGTTTCTGCCCTCTTTTTAGGTATTTATGATGTTTTGAAGAAAGTATCGGTTAACGATAATGCTGTATTTCCAGTATTATTAGTAAGCACCATGTCTTCTGCATTTTTATTTCTTCCCGTTTTTATTTTATCCAATAATGGAATTTTAAATGAAGGCGATTTACTCTTTATTCCTCATGCTGACGGAAAAACTCATCTTTTCATTTTTGCCAAGGCAGTTTTGGTTCTCACCTCATGGATCTTTTCCTTTTTTGCATTAAAACATCTACCATTAACTGTTGTAAGTCCAATCAGAGCTACTGGGCCTTTATGGACTTTAATCGGAGCTATTTTAATTTTTGGTGAACAACTAAATATGCTTCAATGGATTGGATTAATCATAACTCTTGCTTTTTTCTATCTTTTTTCAACCATTGGTAAACTAGAAGGTCTTTCTTTAAAAAACAATAAATGGTTTTGGTTTATTATTCTGGCAACCCTTACCGGCGCTGCAAGTGGTTTGTATGATAAATATCTGATGACCAACCTCGACCGCATGGCTGTGCAAAGCTGGTTTTCTGTTTATCAGGCTCTTTTAATGGTTCCAATTGTATATTTAGTATGGTATCCACAGCGTTCAAAACACAGTCCTTTTAAATTTCGTTGGAGTATACCTCTGGTTGGAATAATGCTGGTAATTGCCGACTTTGCATATTTTTATGCATTAAGCAATCCCGAAGCACTTATTTCTGTAATTTCTGCCCTTCGCAGAGGAAGTGTAATTATTGCTTTTGTATTCGGCGCTATCCTGTTTAAGGAAAAAAATATCAAACAAAAAGCAATCTACCTCACTGGTATTTTAACAGGTATTCTACTTCTGCTTCTGGGTTCAATGTAGATAACTCAAACCTTTAAAATGAGTCTCAAATTTTGTAATCTAAAATCTGACTGCCCGATTTCGAACAAGCACTTGTATCATAACCGAACAAAGATTAGCAGGTGACAGAACACCATGAATTTAACTAACACATTGATATCATTACCATTACAAAACATGGCACATCAATTGTAAATTCATTCTGCGGTTTGCAAAGGCAAATACCGGAAAATGCAAATAGTACACACAACTAAGCTTAACCGGACAGAAAGTTTAAACTTTCAAATTCATTAAATTACTGCCAAGGTAAAATGAAGAGTGACCCACTCAAGAAAATGGCGATTTCTTAACACTTGCAGAACGAACTGAAATGTAGAACACATTTTCGTTCTAACTTCATTTCAACCCCAGGCGATCGCTTGTAAGATTAAAGTGCACAATTCTAGTGTTTTGGCGATAAAGGTGCAATTTCTCTTCAGGCAAGGAGGCTGATACCCAACCCTAGTACAGCCTCTTTTTTTTAAACACTCCTTAATGTTAAATATCCCCAATGCACTAGCCTCTTTTGAGGCTTTTGTTTTTTGGGGTAATTCACACTCAATAAATCGTTAATAAACTGTTAGTATAATTCAATACCATTGAATTGTAATAATTGAATTATTTAATATTTTTGTTGCATAAACAATGATTAAATATATGCAGGATTTCTTGCACACAAACCATGATGATGTACTTGAGGCAGTAGAACGATTTGAAAGAATGATCAGTACTGACAAAGAAGTTTACTTCGATGTTCATCAGGTTGAAAATATTTTTGATTTCTATCTGGAAAAAAGTTTGCTTAAACAAGCTGAACAGATACTTCAAATAGGATTGCGACAACACCCTCAATCCACCACCCTCCTTGTGAAAAAAGCTGGTCTTTTGGCCGATGACAATCACTTGGACGAAGCCCTTGATTTATTATTACAGGTTGCTCCGATTGAAAACACCAATACCGAAGTTTTCATCACCATGGGATGGGTACTGCTTCAAAAGAATGACATTGCCAAAGCGGTTAAATATTTTAAAAAAGCTGTTAACCTTGCGTTTGATGACGAAGAAGATATTTTGCTTGAAATATCATATAATTTAAATCAATCAGAAGTTTATACTGAAGCTGTATATTTTCTTGAAGAATTGATACAAAAATACCCTAATAATACCAACGCTTTATTTGAGTTGGCTTTTGCACTTGATAAAATAGGAGAAAGAACCAAAAGCATCAGCATTTACGAGAAGCTTCTTGAGATAGATCCTTTCTCAGAAAATGCCTGGTACAACATTGGTATTTTATATAATAAGGAAGATCGTTTTATTGAGGCCAGTCAGGCATATGATTTTACCTTAGCCATTAACCCATATCATAGCGAGGCATACTTTAACAAAGGTAATAGCCTGGCACATAAAGGATGTTTTGCTGAGGCTCTGGATGCATATATAGAACATGTAAGTCTGATTAAAGATGTAGTTCTTACCTATCAATACATTGCTGATTGCTGGGAACAACTTGGGAACTATGATATGGCAATTCGCTTTTATCGCCTGGTAACAAAAGAACTACCTGAAAGCGGTGATGCCTGGTATGGCATTGGAACAGCCCTGATGGAAAAAGAGGATTTCAAAAACGGACTGCAGGCCATTGATCAGGCCATATCCATTAATCCAATGAATGCCGATTACTGGTTTGCACATGCCCGTGGTTTATTTGAATTAGACCAGGCTGAGGATGCAACCCGCAGTCTTGAAAATGGATTAAATATTGATCCTGAAGAGCTAACCGGATGGATTGAGTTGATTAAACTGAAAATGGGATTGGACAAGGATTTTATCCCTAAACAGTTCTTAGTAGAATTAAAAGAACAATACCCTGATATTGCAGCTGTTAGTTATTTGGCTGTTATCATTCATTATCAATATTTGAATGACACAGACAATGCGGTTGAAGAATTAAAAACAGCACTGGATTTAGACTCCACATTATTAAGCTATTTATTGGAGGAATTACCCACTTTACAATCCATCCCTGAATTCAAGTCAATTCTGCCTTAACTTTTACAATACCATATATAAGCTACTTATGAGTATGCCTAACATTACTTTTTATTTAAAAACTGCCTTAAAAGGAGCAGCCATGGGAGCAGCAAATGTTATTCCGGGTGTTTCAGGTGGAACTCTTGCCTTAATTACAGGAATCTTCGAACGCCTGATAAATGCCATTAAGTCATTTGATGTTACTGCAATAAAACTGCTATTCTCAGGAAAATTTAAAGAATTTGCCAATCATATAGATCTTGGTTTTCTGGTTTCATTATTTGCCGGTATTGGATTAGCTATAATCTCACTGGCCAAGCTTTTTAAATACCTTTTCGAAAATCATCCAATTTATATCTGGGCATTTTTCTTTGGTCTGGTGTTGGCATCTGTATACTTCGTAGGCAAAACGGTGAAAAACTGGAATATATCCAGTATTATAAGTCTGTTAGTTGGAACTGGAGTAGCAATTGCAATCTCTGTTTTAACACCCGCATCCGAAAACAGCTCATTTATTTACCTGATTATCTGCGGAGTTATTGCTATATGCAGTATGATACTCCCCGGACTCTCAGGTTCATTTGTTTTGATTCTACTAGGTAATTATCAATTGGTAATGATTAATGCTGTAAGTGAATTGAATCTGAAGGTACTTTTCCCAGTTGGATTAGGGGCAGGCGTTGGATTAATCGCTTTTTCTCATTTTCTGTCGTGGCTATTGAAAAAATATCATAATCAAACCATTGCCTTGCTGACTGGTTTTATTGCGGGATCGTTGGGAGTGCTTTGGCCATGGAAGGAACCTGTTACCAAAATATTTGGTGATAAAATCAAAACAGTTGGCTACGATTATAATTTTCCAGATATGAATTTGAGCTTTCTTTTGGCCTTGTTTTTTATTATTTTAGGCATAGCAAGCATTGTTGCAACTGAATTAATTGCCAATAAAAAAAATCAAAACGCATAGTCATGAAAACTTTTGGTCTGATCGGTTATCCTCTTGCTCAATCTTTTTCGTACAAATATTTCACTTCTAAATTCAAAAATGAGAACATTGACGCCCGTTTCCTGAATTTTGAAATACCAACAATTGAAGAATTTCCAAGCCTGATTGACCATCATCCATATATAGCAGGATTATCTGTTACCATTCCATACAAGGAAAAAGTTATTCAGTACCTCAATGAATTGGATGTAACAGCAGAAAAAGTAGGAGCTGTTAATTCCATAAAAATTACCTGGAAAGATAAGAAACCCTACTTTAAAGGTTATAATACCGATTTGATTGGTTTTAAAAATTCAATTTTACCATTTATAAAAGATCATCATAAAAAAGCTTTGGTATTGGGAACAGGTGGTGCAGCAAAAGCCGTAGCTCACGCCCTTGAGATGCTTGGCTTGGAATATAAATATGTCAGTAGAAAAGAGGATACTGATAATCTAATTAATTACTCCTCTCTTACACCTGATATTCTAGATGAATATAAGGTAATTGTTAATTCCACTCCGGTTGGTATGTATCCTAATATTGATGAGTGCCCGGATATTGATTACAATTGTATTGGTAAAAACCACCTGCTTTTTGATTTAACTTACAATCCCGAGAACACGAAATTTATGCAGATGGGAGCAAAAAATGGTGCTGCCACTAAAAATGGACTGGAAATGCTTCACTTACAAGCAGAAGCTTCGTGGGCAATCTGGAACGATCTATAAATCAACCTGCACGGGAGGTTTCTTTTTAATCGGCTGAAACAATTCCTCAGGATATTCAACATCAACCAAAAACAAAGCCTGAGGTGGAACTGAAGTACCTGCCATTGATCTGTCTTTTGCTTCTATAATTTCGCAAAACTGATTAATCGACATTTTACCACGCCCCACTTCCAGTAATGTACCCACAATGGCTCGCACCATATTTCGTAAGAAACGGTCGGCTTTGATTACAAAAACAAACATATCTTCTTTGTCGACCCACTGAGCCTGCATGATCTTACAATTATTGGTTTTAGTATCGGTATGCAGCTTACTAAAACTTGTAAAATCAGTATAGTCAAACAATTTACGGGCAGCTTCATTCATCTTTGTTATATCCACATTAAATGTTGGTCTATAGGCTATATCATTAAAGAATGGAGTTTTGAATGGTTTAAGATAATAATGATATGTTCGCGAAACAGCACCAAAACGACTATGAGCGTCATCATTTACAGGAAATAAAGTATAAACCACCACATCATTTCTAAGAATCCGGTTCAATCGGTGTAGAATAAAATCGGTATCACCAATTATCTGTTCACAATCAAAATGGCACACAAAATAAGATGCATGGACACCCGTATCCGTTCTACCAGCTCCAACAACATTAACCTCCTCTCGAATAGCCTTATACAGCGCATCATTAATAACTTCCTGTACACTTATAGCATTGGGCTGAATCTGCCACCCATGATAGTTCTGCCCGTTATAGGCCATTTCCATAAAATATCTTGGCATACCAACTAAAAAATTTGTACAAAGAAACAAAAAAAGCCAGACCTTAAGAACTATAGTTTTTGTATTGACACCGCTATCGCTTTTTAGTAACTTAATTAACCATCCGGAAGACAAGTGAAAGACTGAATAAGGAAGATTAAAGATGTTACTAACCTCAAAAACCGACACCATGAATACACTGAATGCACAAATCAGAGATTCGGAAAAGGTAGCTCCTATTAAGGACACTTTAAGTAGAATGTTGCGGGCTCAGGAAGAAGGAGATCTATATACTTTCGCAACAACTTTTGCCCACAACAGCGACCTTGTAAATATTGGAACCGATTTGGATGAAATATGGTATGGCTGGAAAGACTTCTATTCGTGGATGGAAGCGGCTATTACCGACCGCAAGGGATATACCATAACAGCAAAAGACACACACATAAGCCTGAGTCAATCAGGAGATGTAGCCTGGTATTCACAGCTGCTTGACACCTGCTACGAAACCAAAGGCGAACCATTTAATCTTGAGGGATTCAGACACACAGGGGTTATGGAAAAAAGAGATTCGAAATGGGTAATTGTACAAAGCCATGTATCAGCACCTTATAAAAACAACGCACAACACCCGCTTGATTAATTATTATTTTAAACTTTCATCTTTATGAAACGAGAAATTGGAATTTGGTTAAACTCAACCAAAGCTATCCTGGTTGATTTAAACAACGGCAATCAATCCGTAAAAACTATTGAATCAGACATTGAAAGCAGAACCCGTTTTCCGGGTGAAGGCAAAGATTTCTCAAGGCTTGGTTCGATGCAGGTAAACCCCAGTAAGAAACAAACCAACAGAAAGAAACATCAACTGCATCATTATTTTGAAGAGATCATTCACAACCTTGAAGATGCTTCCAATATTTTTATTTTCGGACCATCTCAAACTAAAAATCTATTCGAAAAGGAACTAAAGAAACACCATAACTTTCATAATAAACTAATTGCCATAGAAAACTCAGATAAATTGACACAAAAGCAATTGATTGCAAAAGTCAAAGATCATTTTGAACATATGAAATCATAACACAAAAAAATAATCCGGGTAAACATGCCCGGATTTTTATTTATGCAACTAATATTAATAGTCATAATACTAAACACACTCCAACTTCAATTAAATGAAGTAGATATGAGAGAAAAAATGGTACAAACACAGATAATTGACAGAGGAATAACTGATACTGAGGTTATCAAAGCAATGCTAAATGTACCACGCCATTTTTTTGTACCCGAAAAACACAAATCCAAAGCCTATTTCGATTGTCCACTTCCTATTGGTTACAACCAAACTATTTCTCAACCATATATTGTTGCATTCATGACTGAAAAACTGAATTTGAACAGCAAGGATAAAGTGCTTGAGATTGGAACCGGCAGTGGATATCAGTCAGCCATTTTATCTCAAATTGTTGACAGTGTATTTACCATTGAGATCGTAAAAGAGTTGTCGATTGTTAGTAAACACAAATTAGAAACAGGTGGATACACCAATGTGTTTTGCAGGCAAGGTGATGGCTATAACGGATGGCCAGAACATGCACCCTTTGATGCTATTATTGTAACCGCTGCTCCAGATAAAGTACCCGAACCTTTATTGGATCAACTGGCTGAAAATGGCAGATTAATTATACCAGTAGGTCCTGTTAATAACACACAACACTTAAATTTATACATTAAAAAAAATGGTAAAATAAAGCAGCAAAGCCTTTTAACAGTGAGATTTGTACCTTTCATCAGAGAAAAGGAATAGGTAGTTTAAAACATTCATATCTCTGTCCAAACCTTTCCTCAACATGATTGTTATATATCTGAATTACAAACATTATAAACTGATTATGTACAGAATTATTTTAACTCTAACACTTTTTTTATCACTTACGTTGGCTATGACCGGACAGACAAGTAAATCGTTCTATGACTTTACTGTAAAAGATATTGATGGCAAATCATTTGATCTTGCTGAATTAAAAGGCAAAAAAGTAATGGTGGTGAATGTAGCAAGTAAATGTGGTTTGACTCCTCAATACGAGCAATTACAAGAGCTCTATAAAGAATATGGTGGAGATAATTTTATCATTATTGGATTTCCGGCCAATAACTTTTTAGGACAAGAACCAGGAACAAACAGTGAGATAAAGACTTTTTGTAGCGTTAATTATGGTGTTACTTTTCCCATCATGTCTAAAATATCGGTTAAAGGAGAAGATATGCACCCATTATATAAATGGCTGACCACAAAAGATCTTAATAACTTTGAAGATAGTGAGATAAAGTGGAATTTTCAGAAATACCTTATTAATACAGATGGAACCATTGCTAAAGTAATTGCTCCAAAAACCAAACCTTACGATCAGGAAATAATTGACTGGATTAAAAATTAAAAGTTGTCACCCTCCTAATTTATGCTACACTATCCCAATGCATTCATTTAATAAGGATGACAACTTTTACTAAAAAACGAAGAGGATTGACAAATTATTATCAATCCTCTTTTCTTTATTTTAAATTCTTCTCTTAGTTCAATCCTCTCTTTGAAAGAAGCGCATCAACAGTAGGTTCTTGTCCTCTGAATTTAACATACTGAACCATTCCTTCATCTTCTCCACATTCTGATAAGCAGTACTTTCTAAATTTAGCTGCCAACTCAGGATTAAACAAATCTCCAGATTGTTTAAAGGCATCAAAAGCATCCGAATCAAGCACTGCAGCCCAAATATATACGTAATAACCTGCTGAATATCCGCCATCAAAAATGTGTCCAAAATAGGTAGTTCTATAACGAGGGATTATTTCATCTATTAAACCAATTTTGTCCATTGAAGCTTCTTCGAATTGAAGAGCATCTTCAACTTTAGTTTCAGTTGTTAAACTATGCCAATCCATATCAAGAATTGATGCAGCCAGATATTCCACTGTTATAAAACCCTGATTAAAATGGCCACTATTTTGGATTTTCTGAATCAAATCATCAGGTATAACCTCTCCTGTTTCGTAATGCTTCGCGTAATGCCTTAATACTTCTGGTTCGGCAGCCCAGTTTTCCATAATCTGTGATGGTAATTCCACATAGTCCTGTGGCACAACTCCAGCCGTTCTTTTATATTCACCTGTTGTGAACAATCCATGCAAAGCATGCCCGAATTCATGAAACAGGGTTGACACTTCATCAAAGTTTAGTAATGCCGGAGTATCTCCTGTTGGTTTTGTAAAATTACAAACTATCGATACCAGAGGAGCTGTCTTCTCACCATCACGAGTAATCGATTCCCGAAAACCTGTACACCAAGCTCCTGGTCCTTTGCTGTCACGCGGATGATAATCAAGATACAACAAACCAAGATGTGAACCATCAGCTTCTTTAACCTCAAATACTTCAACTTCCGGATTATAAACCGGAACACTGTTAATGGATGAAAAAGTTATTCCATATAATTGGTTTGCCACCCAAAACATGCCATCACGAACATTGTCCAACTTGAAATAAGGTATTATTTGCGACTCATCAAGATCATATTTGGCTTTTCTCAGCTTTTCGGCATAATACCACCAATCCCAACTCTGCAAATCAAAATCGCCTCCTTCTGCATCAATAATAGCTTGCATCTCTTTCAGCTCATTTTTTGATTTTTCCAAAGCTGGCACCCAAAGCTGATTTAAAAATTCATAAACCTTCTCAGGTGTTTTGGCCATGTTATCATCAATCACGTATTCAGCATGAGTATTATATCCCAATAAATTAGCTCTTTCAGCACGGATTGCAGACATCTGAACAGCAATCTCTTTATTATCAAATTCGTTGTTATTGTTACCACGCATGAAATATCCGCGATAGATTTTTTCTCTCAAATCACGATTCTCAACATACTGAAGAAAAGGAATCAAACTTGGCTTCTGTAATGTAAACATCCATTTACCTTCCTGACCATTTTGTTTTGCAGTAAGCGCAGCTGCCTCAACAACACCAGACGGTAGTCCAGCTAAGTCGGCTTCATTGTCAATAATCAGACTAAAATTTTTGTTTGTTTCGGCCAATTGATGTTCCCCAAATTTTAATTGAAGCATGGCAAGCTGCTCATTCAGCTTTTTCAGTTTTTCCTGATCATCAGCATCCAATTCTGCACCATTTCTCACAAAATCTCTATAATATTTCTCAACAACCCTGATCTGAGAAGAGGTTAATCCCAAAGACTCTCTTTGATCATACACAGCTTTCACTTTTTGGAAAAGCTCCATATTCATAGAGATATTATCGCGATGCTGAGTCATCAGAGGTGTAACTTCACGGGCAATAGCCTGAAGTTCATCATTATTATCTGTCTCTTTAACATTATAAAAAACACTGCCAACTTTAGTTAATAATGAACCTGACTTATCAAAAGCAAGGATCGTATTCTCAAAACCAGGAGCATCTTCATTTTTAACTATTGCATCAATCTCCTTTTTTTGTTGCTCAATACCCTCTTTAAAAGCAGGCAAATAATGTATCTCCTTAATCAAATCAAATGGAGGCGCCTTAAATTCTGTAGTATATTCTTCAAAAAAAGGATTTTTTTCCTTTTCACTTGAATTTTGACATGATGTAACCATAATGCTCAAAACAATAAATAAATAACTTAACTGTTTCATTCTTTTCGTAGATTTTAAATTCAGATATGATGGTTTAAATTTTAGTCAATAAATCTTTTGATAATGTTGCCATAAGCATCAATTCTTCTATCCCTTAAAAATGGCCAGATCCGACGTACATCTTCACTTCGCTTCAGATCAACTTCCAGTATAAGATTACAATGTTCATTGGCCGGAGCCTGCGCTAAAATTTCGCCTTGAGGACCTGCTACAAAACTGTTTCCCCAAAACTGTATTCCATCAGAATGACCAGTCGGATCAATTTCGTGTCCGGTTCTATTAGCAACAATCACTGGTAAACCATTAGAAACAGCATGAGCTCTTTGTGCAATTGTCCATGCTCCCAACTGACGATCCTGTTCATCCGAAGTATCATTAACATCCCAACCAATTGCGGTTGGATAAATCAATAATTCAGCTCCTTTCAATGCCATCAAACGGGCTCCCTCCGGATACCACTGATCCCAACAAACCAGAACTCCAAGCTTACCTACAGATGTTTCTATAGGTTCAAAACCAAGATCTCCCGGAGTAAAATAAAATTTTTCATAAAAGCCGGGATCATCAGGGATATGCATTTTTCGGTATTTGCCAGCAATGGATCCATCCTTTTCAAAAACAACGGCAGTATTGTGATATAATCCGGCAGCACGTTTTTCGAATAAGGAAGTCACTAAAACAATACCTAACTCTTTTGCCAACTTTCCATAAAACTCGGTAGATGGTCCGGGAATAGGTTCAGCCAAATCAAAATAATCAACTGTTTCGTGCTGACAGAAATAAAGGCTGTTATGTAATTCCTGTAGTACAACCAATTGCGCTCCTTTTGCAGCACAATCACGTATATTACGATCCAATAATTTACAGTTATCATTAACCGAATCAACGTTCGATTGCTGAATAACACCCACTATTAATTTATCTTGTTTCATGATTAATCTATTTTACAAACTCTTTAGGATACTGCATGGTGATACAATGCAATGAACCATGCTGTTTGATCAAAGGTAAACAATTGATTCCAACTATCTCACGATCAGGATAGAGCTCTGCCATTATCTTTTTAACTTCTTCGTCTTTTTTTGAGTTATAAAACGGAACCAATACTTTTTTATTGATAATTAAAAAGTTAGCATAAGTAGCAGGTAATCTGTCTTCTTCGTCATACACCGCATCCGCCATTGGCAGTTTAACCAACCTGTAAGGTTCTCCGTTGTCTTGTCTGAAGTCCATCAACTCTGTTTCCATTGCCTTTAAACTGATGTAGTGTTCATCATTCTCATCTTCACAAGCAACGTATGCAATGGTATCTTCACTAATCAAGCGAGCCAAAGTATCAATATGACTATCAGTATCATCACCTGCCAGATATCCATTATCCAACCATAATATTCTATTAGCACCTAAACGCTTTTTCAATTCATTTTCAATCTCCACTTTAGAAAACTGAGGATTTCTTTCGGGAGACAACAAACATTCTGAAGTAGTTAGTAGGGTTCCTTTGCCATCCGATTCAACACTTCCACCCTCAAGAATAAAATCCAGATTATCAGAATATTCAACCTCTGGTTTAAATACACCAGCTTTAAATTTCCGTTGGGTGATATCATTGTCTTTATTGAATTCAAACTTGTTACCCCAGGCATTAAATCCAAAATCAAGCAAAACAGGTTTTCCATCTTCAAAAACAGAAATACCTCCATGGTCTCGAGCCCAAGTATCATTAATTTCACTCTCAACAACCACAATATTTGCATTTCCATCAAACATCTGTTTGACAGCACTTACATCCTGTGTAACAATTAATACTTTCTGATCTTCACTAATCTCATCAGCAATACTTTTAAATACCGGGATTACTTCTTCCAGAATATCTTTCCAATCTGTGGAAGCATCCGGCCATGTCAACTGAACAGCACTTTGTTCATACCATTCTGCAGGAAACTCTCTCATTTAGTAAAAATTATAACAAGGCAAAAATAATTAAATTGGGGAGTAAACGATTACAAACAAAAAAAGACATCCAAAAAACGGATGTCTTTTTTTGAAAGTTAGCGTTTTCAAGTTATGATTTCAATTGAGCCTCAATTTCTTTGATCTGCCCTTTAAAATCTTTATCGGTTTCAATTAAATTGTTCACAGCTTTACAGGCATGTAATACCGTTGCATGATCTTTCTTACCAATTTTAGCACCAATGGTCGACAATGAAGAATTGGTTAGTCCTTTACTGAAATACATGGCAACCTGACGAGCCTGTACTATTTCGCGTTTACGTGTTTTAGATTGCAACAAATCCAGATCCAATCCAAAATAGTCACATACTGTTTGCGAGATCGATTCAATCGAAATTTCTCTTGATGTCTTTTTAACAAGCTTATCAATGATGCCTTTAGCTGTTTCGAAGTTAATTTCCTTCTTGTTCAATGTTGCCATGGCCAACAAAGAAATTAAAGCACCTTCCAACTCCCGAACATTGTTGATAACATTACTGGCAATGTAATACACAACATCTTCCGGCACGGTTAAACCATCATTATAGATTTTACGGTTTAAAATTTCAACACGTGTTTCGAAATCCGGAACCTGCAAATCAGCAGATAAACCCCATTTAAATCTTGACAATAAACGATCTTCCATTCCAGCCAATTCAACCGGAGCCTTATCACTGGTAATAATTAACTGCTTACCTGTTTGATGCAAGTGATTGAAAATATGGAAGAATGTATTTTGAGTTTTTGTTTTTCCTGCAAATTCATGAACATCATCAATGATTAATACATCAATCATTTGATAAAAATTCAGAAAATCATTTTGTGAATTATTCCTTACCGAATCAGTAAACTGAGTCTGAAATTTATTGGCATTAACATACAAAACCGTTTTTTCCGGCATTCTACGTTTCACTTCAATACCAATGGATTGTGCAAGATGTGTTTTTCCCAATCCTGAGTTACCATGAAGAAACAACGGGTTAAAAGCTGTTTTACCAGGATTTTTTGCAACTGCCATTGCAGCATTTCGTGCCAGGCGATTACAATCTCCTTCAATGTAATTCTCAAAATTATAGTCATTGTTTAACTGAGGATCAACATTTAACTTTTTTATCCCGGGTATCACAAAAGGGTTTCTTATATCAGGTCGGTCCTGATTAGTACTAACCGAAACAGGTCGATTACGCAAATCTGTTTTGTTAGTAGTTGGGAAATTTAAAGTATATGGTTTCCTGTTATTAATATGACTATTGTCCATCACAACATTATATTCGAGCTTAGCATTAGACCCCAGGCTTTTTCTAAGAGTCTTGCTTAGCAAATCGATATAATGCTCTTCCAGATATTCATAGAAGAATAAACTGGGAACCTGTATTGTTAGGATGTCTTTATCCAACTTAACAGGCTTAATAGGCTCGAACCAGGTTTGGTAACTAGTTTGGGGTATATTGTCTTTTATCACCTGAAGACAATTCGACCAAACATTAGAGTAATCGACATTCATTCTTTTTTGTTTTCCTTTTTAAGCTTTATGTTCAACACTATCCCTTTTCCAAAAACAAAATTTGTGATAAAAAAATGGAAAAAAAAATATTAATTTTCTTGACATTCTCAATTTTATTGTTCTAATACTATAAATCAGCCTTTTAAAGATTTTCAGCCTAATTACCTGATTTTATGAATAATAAACAATTAACCCATATCTCTCAACATACCTTAATCGTTGTTATACCAAGCGATTTCGACTTTTTTGCAAAAAAATTTGATATTAGGGTAAAAAATATTTAATACTAAATTATTTATCAGAATATATATTTTTTATTCAGTAATTTTTTTGGCCTTTCTTACACTTAAAGATTGGCCATTTTCAAAGGCGACGATCTTTGCCTCATCATAAACAGGCCTTACTTCGTCATAAACTTTTTCTATTTGATCAAATGAACGGGCCTGACCAACCGAGTAGTAATATTTGGAGTTTCGATAATCTTCGAATACATTATACTTTCCATCCAAAATAACAGAATCCATTTGAAGCGGTTTTTTTGATTCTTTCAACTGAACCTGATAAACAACACCAAGAACACCATAAGAGCCATCCGAAACGGTCACATTCTTACCAAAATCAATGGCAGAAAAACTAACATACCTTTTAGGATTATGCCTCACATCAATCAACAATCTGTTTAAGCTGGCTGAAACTTCTGTAAGCGAATAATACAATTCCTTATCATTCAGCATTAAACCCAAACTCCCCTCTCCTTCGTTTATAGTTGATAATAAATCAGAGGTTGAATTCAGTGTTTTCTTTAATGCCAACAATGATTCATTCAATTGAGCATCTTCGAGCTGCTGACTAAAACCAGCCATACTTTGGAAAACAGTATCCATATACGGCCCCTGAGAAGTAAGCATCATCATTACAGAATCAGTTCTCGTAATAACATTGGAAAAATCTCCACCATCATCCAGTTTTTTCGATAAATTATCTGAAATCCTTTGAAAATTCTCCATTGACTTATTAAATGACTTCATTGATTCTTTAATACTGATTTTATTTTCTTCATCAACCAGATCGCCTAAATTGGTAAATACAGAATCTAGCTGAACGATCAAACGCTCTGCCTTGTCTTTTAGCGGTAGCACCTCCATACTCACCTGATCTTTGAGATCTCCCATTACTGATGTCATCATAGTATCACCATAAGCCAGCATATCACCCGATTTACCAGGCAACAACTGAACGCCTTTGGTTCCCATCAAATCCAAACTATATATTTGAGCACGGGTATCTACGGGTAATGGGACTTCTTTCTGCAATTCAAAGGTTACCAGAAAACGGTCTGCTAAAGTTGGATGAAAATCTATATCTCTTACGTATCCAATTTTAAATCCTTTATAATAAATAGGGCTGGCTTTTGTTAAGCCATCAATTCTGGCATATGTTCCATAATAGAAATCACCTATCTTTAATATATCTCTTCCACTTAAAAAATTAATTCCCCAAACCAGAACAACAAAGGCTACTAAAACCGTTAAACCTATTTTTATTTCTTTCTTCATCAATATGGGTTTTTGTTAATGTTTATTTTTGGGATATTATTTATCGTTAGTCATTTTTCGAGCATCACTAACATTTATTTTCTGATCATTATGGAAAGCAACCACAAAAGCATCGTGCACTTCTTTTTTCACGGCTTTTAACTGTTCAACAATTTCGTTATAATCAGACACACATCTTGTAGTATACTTATAATATTGGCCTTCTTTATATTCCCAAAGGTCTTCAAACTTTTTGTAAATCTTGGTTCCGGCCTTAATTTGAGCTTTTGATGATGCAATCTGAATACGATAATAAATTTCATTCTTAGCTTTGATTTTTGCCTGAGTCAGATCCTGCATCTTACTTTTCTCGTCATGCTCTGTTTTATAATCTCTAATAGCCCTGTACAATGCAGAAGCCATATAGGTTTTTCCTTCTTCAGAAGCTATAAACTTTTCTTCTTTATTATTACTCAAAAAACCAAGTTCAACCAAAACGCTTGGCATGGCAGCCTCGCGCAACACCAGAAATCCAGCTTGCTTCACTCCTCTGTCGTTTCGACCAACACGGCTATGGAATTGATTTTGCACCAAAGATGCCACATGAATGCTTTGATCGAGATGCACATTCTGCATCAGCTCAAAAATAATATACGACTCCGGTGAATTCGGGTCGAAACCTTCATAGGTAGTGCTATAGTCTTCCTCCAAAACAATTACAGAGTTTTCTTTCTTGGCAACCTCGAGGTTTTCTTCTGTACGATGAAGTCCAAGAACAAAAGTTTCGGCCCCGGCAATAGACGGAACACTGATTGAATTTGCATGAATTGATACAAAGAGGTCAGCTTTGTTCTTGTTTGCTATTTCAGCTCTTTTGTTAAGAGGTACAAAAACATCTTTTGAGCGTGTGTACACAACCTTCACTTCAGGTAGATATTCATTAATATAGGCACCCAGTTTCAAAGCCACATCCAGTACAATGTCCTTTTCTTTTGACATTTTACCAATTGCACCAGGATCTTTTCCACCATGGCCTGCATCAATAACAATAGTATTAAACTTAATAGCCTCTTGTCCTACCAGCTCGTTTTCAGTTAAAAACAATAAAAAACCTATAATTACTGAAAAAACTATGCGTGTATATCGTGGAAAAATTGTCATACTTTTACAAATTACTGTTCAAAAATAGGAAAATATTGACGAGATAAAAAAGTAGCCGGTTTTACCTATTTTTTTTATGTAATCCGCAACGTGCGCAATTTTTATTTATTTTTGTGGACGCTTGAAAAAATGACCACTTTGACAATTCTACACACACAACATAGTAGACTGCTAAAAATCATGTTGATAACAACATTATTGGCAGTTGTTTTTTTTCATAGTGTTAAATCAAATGCTCAATCTACGGAATTGAGACCTGTGATGAGACCGACAGCATTTCAGTTAGATTCATTAAATGATCCTATCTTAAGAAATGACACTCTTAGAAATAGGATTCAGGAACCTCCTTCACAAACACAAGACACTATAAATAAACCTCCTACAACTTCAAATCCGAACACCTTTATAATTGATTCTGAAGTAAAGTACAAAGCAAAAGACTCTATTTTTACAGATATGGTAACCAAGAAAACCTATTTGTATGGTGAAGCCGAGCTAAGTTATCAGGACATTTTATTAACTGCCAACACTATTATTCTTGATATGGACAGCAGTATTGCTGTTGCATACGGAACAAAAGACTCTCTGAATAACGAAATTGGTTTACCTGTCTTTAAAGATCCAAGTGGCGAATACCAGATGAGAGAAATGAAATATAATTTCAAAACTGAAAAAGCCATTATCAAGCATATTGTTACTGAACAAGGGGAAGGTTTTGTTGTAGGAGACAGAGCTAAAAAGATTGAAGATGATGCATACTGTATGAAAGATGCCAGGTATACCACCTGCGATCATCATGATCATCCTCACTTTTATCTGAATTTGACCAAAGCAAAGGTAATCCCTGGTAAAAAAACCATTACAGGCCCTGCATATTTGGTTCTGGAGGATGTAAAACTACCATTGTTCATACCTTTTGCAATGATTCCTAGTACTTCCACTTATAGTTCCGGTTTTATATTTCCATCCTATCGCGACGAAACAATTCGTGGATTCGGACTTACAGAAGGAGGTTACTATTGGGCAGCCAACGATTATTTTGATCTGACATTGAAGGGAGACATATTCACCAACGGCTCCTGGGCTTCCAGAACAACAACCAACTATAAGGTACGATATAAATACAGTGGAAGGTTCAACTTTCAGTACATGGAAAACCTTTACAGCGAGAAAGATCTTCCTGATTTCAAAAAAACAAAGGATATGTCTATCACCTGGAGTCATCGACAGGATCAAAAAGCAAATCCTTATCAAACCTTCTCGGCCAGTGTAAATTATTCAACCAGTTCGTACGACCAGAATAATATTAATTCTCTTGGAACTGTAAACAGTAGCGACATTTCAAGAAATACCAAACGATCAAGTATTTCGTATAGTAAACGATGGGCAGGCAAACCTTTTAACTTATCGTTAAACCTTTTACACTCTCAAAATAGTCGCGACACAACAATTGACTTAACAATACCTGACGTTACCTTTACTGTAAACCGATTTTATCCTTTTAAAAAGAAGAATAAAGTAGGTACTAATGAGAACTTTCTTGAAAAAATAAGTTTATCATACACTGGTAATGCCAAGAACTACGTAAGTGCTAAAGAGTATGAATTAGGTTTTACAGGCGATCACTTTACCAATCAATGGAAGAACGGTATGCAACACAGCATCCCGGTTTCAATGAATTTTAAATTCTTAAAACACTTTACCTTAAATCCATCTTTTAACTACAAAGAACGTTGGTATCTCTCCAGGACTGAACAGTATTGGGATGAAGATGAGCAAGAAATTGTTAAAAGTGATCCTATCTCAGGCTTTAACAGAGCCTACGACTATAGTTTAAGTGCTGGAACATCCACAAAAGTTTACACCACTTTTACTCCTTGGAAAAAACTATTTGGAGATAAGGTTCAAGCGATACGTCACGTTGCCACTCCATCTGTTTCATTCTCTTACAGTCCCGACTTTAGTGATCCTAAATATGGTTTCTACGATTGGTTTGAATACTACAACCAAAGCACTGATAAAGTAGTACGCAAGAAATACTCCTATTACGAAGGATATCTTTATGGTACCCCTGGTTCAGGTGAATCAGGATCTATGGGAATCAGCTTAGGCAACACCCTTGAGATGAAACTTAAAAACAAAAATGATTCTGTAACAAAAGTTAAGATACTCGAAAGTTTAAATTTTAGTTCAAGTTATAATTTCCTGGCCGACTCATTGAAACTATCGACCATTAACATGTCTGGCAGAACAAAAATTTTAGGAACCAATATCAATTTTGGTGCCCGGTTCGATCCATATGCTATGGATACAACCAGTACAGGTAACCCAATAAGGGTTGATCAGTTCACAGTTAATAATGGAAAATTAGCCCGTTTAACAAGTGCCAACCTAAGCTTTGGATACAGTATAGGATCTGACACATTCAAGAAAAAGAAAGAAAACACTGATCCAAATGAGGACCAAAGTCAGGAACCACCTAACATGGATGCTTTAAATCCGGATGATCCAACTTCAGGGTTACCCCAATTTGGTGAAGATGACAACAGAAATCTAACTGCAGGAGATGATGGCTATGCCGACTTTTCAATACCCTGGAACATATCATTTAATTATTCCTTAAGGCTTTCGCAGGGAACCTTTAACAAGGATAAGATGGATTACGACTTTAAGGTAACATCAGATGTTAACTTTAATGGTAACTTTTCTCTTACTCCTAAATGGAAAATCAACTTTTCTTCGGGATATAGTTTCGATCAAAAGTCGTTGGCACACACCAGCATGGGAATCAGCCGCGATTTACATTGTTGGAGCATGAATTTTAGTTTGGTTCCAGTTGGCCGATATAAATCATATTTCTTTACTATCAGGGTAAATTCGAGCATGTTGCAGGATTTAAAATATGAAAAACGTAACAGTGCACGAGACAATTCGAACTTTTACAATTAAGCATAAAGCATTTAAATTAAATTACTTATTCCGAAATCCTCAAAAACTTTTGTCTAAATTGAGGTTTCATTTTAAAAATATATACTCATGAAAAAAATAATATCAACAACCAATGCTCCGGGAGCCATTGGCCCATACAGTCAGGCAGTAGAAGTAAACGGAACCTTATATATTTCAGGTCAGGTACCTGTTGATCCTGCCACAGGTAAAGTTGTAGAAGGTGGCATTACAGAACAAACAGAGCAGGTAATGAAAAATATCGGAGCTATACTGGAAGAAGCCGGGTATACTTTTGCCGATGTTGTAAAATCAACATGCCTGTTAAGCGACATGGCTAACTTTAAAGCAATGAACGAAGTTTACGGATCGAGATATCCGGTTAACCCTCCGGCAAGAGCAGCTTTTGCAGTTAAAGAATTGCCATTGGGTGTTTTAATCGAAATTGAAACAGTGGCTGTTAAGTAAACAGCATACAAAATACTTCTGAAACTGTTTTTCAATAATGAGAAGCAGTTTTTTTATATCCTGAATACAGCTACCATTAAGACAAAAAGAAAACCACCATGTCCCCATGGTGGTTTATGTTTGTTTGAAAAATGTTTTTTTAATAATCCGAGATTAATAAAAAATGTTACTCGGCAACAACCTCAATAGAGATGTCAACCTTCACTTCACGATGCAATTTGATAGTTGCAGTATAAGTACCCAATTCTTTGGCATCTTCTTTCATAGAAATGTTTTTACGATCAACGTCAAAACCTTCTTTAGTTAATGCCTCAGCGATCTGAATAGTGTTTACCGAACCAAAAATCTTACCTGTCTGGCTAGCTTTAGCACCAATGGTAAATGACTTACCTTCCAATGTTTTAGCTACCTCAAGGGCATCATTTTTAATTTTCTCTTCTTTATGAGCACGTTGTCTCATGTTTTCTTCGTGTACTTTCTTGGCAGAAGCAGTAGCTAGTACAGCCATTCCGCGAGGAATTAAATAGTTACGTCCGTAACCATTTTTCACAGTAACAATTTCGTTCTTGTGGCCAAGATTCTGAATATCTTCTTTAAGAATAATTTCCATCGTAAATCCTCCTTTTTCTTATTTCATCAAATCGGTTACGTATGGCAACAAGGCCAAGTGACGCGCTCTCTTAACAGCCTGAGCTACTTTTCTTTGATATTTCAAAGAAGTACCAGTAAGACGACGAGGTAAAATTTTACCTTGCTCGTTTAAGAACTTCTTCAAAAACTCAGGATCTTTGTAATCGATGTACTTGATCTTGTTTTTCTTAAAACGACAGTACTTTTTCTTCTTAATCTCTACTGATGGAGGAGTAAGATATCTGATTTCTGATTGATTCTGTGCCATGGTCTAGTTCTCCTTTTCTTCTTTTTTGTTAGCTCTTCTTTTTTCTGCATACGCCTTTGCGTATTTGTCAAGCTTGAATGTCAAAAAGCGAATAACACGCTCATCACGACGGAAAGCTGTCTCCAATGTTGCAACGAATTCAGGTTCAGCATCGAACTCAAACAACTGGTAGAAACCCGTAGATTTCTTCTGAATTGGGTAAGCCAATTTACGTAGGCCCCAATTTTCTTCGTTTACTATTTTACCTCCATTCTCGGTTATCAAACCTTTGAATTTTTCTACCGCTTCCTTCATCTGAACATCAGACAAAACGGGAGTTAAAATGAAAACGGTTTCATAATGATTCAACATATCTTCTTAATTTTTAGAAGGTTTTAAATTCAGGGCGCAAAGATAGAAATAAAATACTTAGAAACAAAGAAGTTAGTAAACTAAAGCCCAAAGTAAAAGGTAAAAGGCAAAAATATTCCGAAGCACAAAGTCTGACAGTCCGACAATTGCACTTCCTCTTTTTCGCCTCTCAATCGAAAATTGATTTATTGAATCATTGGCAATAAAATCAATCCAACCTCAAACTTCCGTCCTCGGTCTTCTGTCATGTGTCTCCTATCCTATTTGCTATAGCTAGAGAAATAACGCATAAACTGAACGCGTTCAAACATTTCAGGATTATTCGATTGACTTTGACTCATTCTTCCTTTAAAGTCATTTAACGATTCATATCCTCTTCTCTCCATCCACTTTTCTGTTTCATCCAGCATCCATCGAATGATTTCCGGTCCTTCTTTATAAACGGATGATACCAGCTCAACTGCAGAAGCTCCAGCCATAATCATCTTAACAAGAGTTGTATATTCGTGAATACCCGTTGAAGCTATCAGATCACTTTTGACTACAGGAGACAAAATGGAAATCCAGCGTAACGACATGGCAAAATCCTCAGGATTGGAATAAACCTTACCACTTACAACCTGATCGTTTTCAATATCGAAATCTAAAGAAGTGAAGCGGTTAAAAAGAATTAAACCATCAGCCTTTTTTGAAAGACAGGCTAAAACATTTCCCATATTGGTAAAGTAAGACCCAAGTTTAATACCTACCGGAACCTTAATATAATGTTTAACTTTCTCAACAATCTCGAAATAAATCTTTTCTATTGATTCAGCAGATGCCTCAACGTCATAAGGGAGCTTGAAGATATTCAATTCAATCCCATCCACACCTGCTTCTTCAAATTTCTTAGCGTACGATATCCATTCGCTATACGAAGTACAATTAATACTTGCAATAATTGGAATATCAACCGCTTCTTTTGCCTCGTTAATCAATGAGACATATTTCTCAAGCGTTTCCTGTTTGACCTGGTAATCGTAATAATCGAAAAATTCCAGGTTATTATCATCCACGCCCAATTGCTGACCAATGGTTTGTTCTGCTTCGGCTACAATTTCTTCTTCAAAAATTGATTTTAATACAATGGCAGCAGCACCAGCTTCAGCCAGTTTTTTAATACCACCAATGGTTGAAGCCAAACCAGAGCTACCAATCACAATTGGATTTTTAATGGGTATACCTAAATATGTAGTTGAAAGATTTCTCATCTGTTTAAGAGTTATGTTTTTCCTGAAGATACTGATGCATAGCAGCGGCTGCATTTCGGCCGTCTCCCATTGCCAGAATTACGGTTGCTCCTCCTCTCACAATATCTCCTCCTGCAAACATCTCCGGAATAGAAGATTGAAGTTTTTCTTCATCTACCACAATTGTACCCCATCGTGTCGTTTCTAACTGAGGTAATGAATTTGGAATCAATGGATTTGGCGATACACCAACACTAACCACCACGGTATCAACATCAATATCATATTCCGATCCTTCCATGGGTACTGGGCGACGTCGACCAGAAGCATCCGGCTCACCTAATTCCATTTTCTGAACTCTCATCCTGCTGACTTTACCTTTTTCATCAGCAAAGTATTCAACAGGGTTAGTCAGAGTCATAAATTCGATTCCTTCCTCCTGTGCATGCTTAATTTCCTCAACACGTGCTGGCATCTCTTCCATCGAACGTCGATAGATAATCATAGCCCTATCTGCACCCAGCCTTTTAGCTGTTCGAACCGAATCCATGGCAGTATTTCCACCACCGATAACAGCAACATTTTTACCACTTAAGATGGGCGTATCCGTATCAGGACTGGCAGCGTGCATCAGATTTATACGGGTCAGGTATTCGTTTGAACTCAAAACACCAATATAGTTCTCACCCGGTATATTCATAAAACGAGGCAAACCTGCTCCACTTGCCGTAAAGAAACCTTCGAAACCCTCTTCCTTCAGATCCTCGATGGTTGCAGTTCGACCAACAATGAAGTTGTTTTCAAACTTAACACCCATCTTACGAAGAATGTCAATTTCAACATCCACAATGTTATTAGGCAAACGAAATTCAGGAATACCGTATTTTAATACACCGCCTATCTCATGCAAAGCCTCAAAAACAGTAACATCATATCCTTGTTTAGCCATATCGCCTGCGAACGTTAGTCCGGCAGGTCCGCTTCCTATTACGGCTACTTTAATGCCATTACTTTTAGCTACTTCAGGAACCGACATCTGATTGGTTTCGCGCTCGTAATCGGCAGCAAAACGCTCAAGATATCCAATTGCAACTGGTTCCTTCTTCAGTTTAACGGTATAAAAACATTTTGATTCGCACTGTTTCTCCTGTGGACAGACACGACCACATACAGCCGGCAAAGCACTGGTTTCTTTTAGCACTTTAGCTGCTTCCAGAAACTCGCCCTTTTCAATTCGCTTTATAAACTTTGGAATATTTATTTCTACAGGACAACCCGTTATACAAGTCGGGTCCGGACAATCCAGACAACGGCGTGCTTCACCAAGTGCTTCCTCCTGTGTTAATCCTTTATTTACTTCAATATTTGAGAGAATTCGTTCTTTTGGATCAACCTCGCCCATATGAATCCTTTCCAATGCGGTCCGTTCCTTATTTTTCATCAAACCGCGTATATCAACCCTCCAGGACTGCTCTCTTTCTTCTTTTAAAAATTCTTTGCTAACAGCCATCTTATTGTTTATCTTTTGAATGAAGGTAATTTTGTTCTGCTTCTTTTTCTATTTCCTTGTATCCGTTTAAACGAAGCAACATCTCATCAAAATCCACCTGATGTGCATCAAACTCCGGACCATCAACACAAACAAACTTTGTTTTACCTCCAACCGTAATCCGGCAAGCCCCGCACATTCCGGTTCCATCAACCATGATAGTATTTAAACTCGCATAAGTAGGAACTTCATATTTTTTAGTAGTTAATGAAGCAAACTTCATCATGATAGCCGGACCAATCACAACAGACAAATCCACTTTTTCGCGCTGAAGCACTTTCTCCATTGCTTCGGTTACCAAACCCTTCTCACCGTAAGATCCATCGTCGGTTGTAATAATCAACTCATCAGAGTATTCTCTGATCTGATCTTCCAGAATGATAAGATCCTTGGTACGGGCAGCAATAACAGTAACCACCTTATTACCTGCTTTTTTCAAGGCTTCAACAATTGGTAACAAAGGAGCTACTCCAACACCGCCACCGCAGGCCAGTACCGTTCCAAAATTCTCAATATGCGTTGCCTGTCCTAATGGTCCAACCAGGTCAGTTACTTCATCACCAACATTTAAATCAGCCAGGCGTCGTGATGAAACACCCACACGTTGTACCACAAGAGTGATGGTACCTTTTTCGGGATTGGCTGATGCTATGGTTAAAGGAATTCTCTCCCCTTTTTCACCCACTTTAACAATTACAAAATGTCCGGCTCTACGGGCTTTTGCAATTCGAGGAGCTTCAATTTCCAAACGCACAACGTTTTCAGAAAAAAACTCCTTCTCAACTATTTTATTCATATCGAACAATTAATCAATTTATTGCACTAGGCAACGGATGATAGAATTATCGCAGTTTATAATATATGATTCAGGTATCACATTCCTAAGGTCAAAAGTAAACTATGATATTCAGATTATGCATGATAAAATTTAAGAAATCATAATTTACAATCAATCTAAATAGAATCCAAATCTGCAAAAATATTACACTCCAAGCAAGATATTCTTCGACTATAGATGAATAAAGTTTAAATTTATATGATCACAAAAACAGACTCAAAATGAACATTGAAGCTTTTTTTAAAATTACTTATGGATTATATATTATTTCGGCAAAAGCCAATGAAAAATCAAATGGCTATGTTGCCAATACTGTCTTTCAGGTAACTGCCGAACCTCCGCAAATTGCGATCAGCTGTAATAAAGACAATCTTACCTGTGAACTTATTGAGCAGTCGGAATATTTCTCAATCTCAATACTTAAGCAAAGTGCCAAAGCCGAAACCATTGGTTTATTTGGCTATCAAAGCGGAAAAGACACGGATAAATTTCAACAAATTGAATATGGTACAAGCCTGAGTGGAACACCCGTTGTAACTGAAGATTCTATTGCCTGGTTTGATTGTAAAGTAGCTCAAAAGGTTGATGTGGGAACTCATATTATTTTCATTGGTGAGATTATTGAAAACAAATTGCTTGATGAAGAGGCTGATCCATTAACCTACGCCTATTATCGTGAAGTTAAAAAAGGTGTTGCACCTAAAAATGCTCCTACTTACATCGATAAATCAAAGATTAAGGTTAAAGAAGAATCATCTGCTCCATCCTCGTCTCAGAAATATAAATGTCTGGCATGCGGATATATTTATGACCCCGAAGAAGGAGATGAAGAAAATGGTATTCCTCCAGGCACTTCGTTCGAAGATTTACCGGATGATTGGACCTGTCCTACTTGTGGATCACCCAAATCGATGTTTGACCCGATTTAACTATACAATAATATACTGATTATTAAATCGCTCTTTCTTTATGATTTTGCAAATATCCATCATTAGTCATTGTAATTAAGTGTTTGGAAAAAATCTAAATAAGGAAATGAGCTTATATATATATTAAAAATAAAAAAATAAAGAATTAATATTGTTGTTCGACCCAGATTAAAATCAAAAATGAACATATTATGACAACTTTAAAAGGATCAAAAACAGAACAAAATCTGTTGAAAGCTTTTGCAGGTGAGTCGCAGGCTCGTATGCGTTATAACTATTTTGCCAAGCAGGCTCAAAAAGAAGGTTTGGAGCAGATTGCTTCTATTTTTATGGAAACAGCAGATCAGGAAAAAGAACACGCCAAACGATTCTTTAAATTCCTGGAAGGTGGAATGGTTGAAATCACAGCTTCTTATCCAGCCGGTGTAATTGGCGATACAAAAGCTAACCTGGAAGCTGCTGCCAACGGTGAAAACGAAGAATGGACTGAATTATATCCTGAATTTGCCAGAATAGCTGAAGAAGAAGGTTTTAAAGAAGTAGCTGTTGCTTTTAAAATGATTGCCAAAGTTGAAGCGCATCACGAAGCAAGATATCGTAAGTTGTTCGACAATTTAATGGATGGTAAAGTTTTTGAGAGAGACGGAAAAGTTACCTGGATGTGTCGCAATTGTGGCTTCATTCATGAAGGAGCAAAAGCACCTAAGAATTGCCCGGCATGTTTGCACCCACAATCTTATTTCGAAATTAACAAAACCAATTACTAGACCGCAAGATAAGTAATTGTACAAACCATCTCATCGGTTGTTCTTGAATTGAGAAACGTCAGACAGCAATCGTGAGATGGTTATTTTTTGCTCTTAATCCTTACCTTTCTTTCCCAGTACGATTTTCAGTATCAGAATTAATGCAGCCGGAATAATTGCTATTGAATTAGCTATGATAATTGGCATCTCCTTCAGCAAAACACCATAAATAAGCCAAAACACTATTCCAATGGTATTTGCCAGGTACATCAGCAACGATATACTATGCACATCACGGGTTTTAATAATACGTATTGCTTGCGGAAACATGGCAGACGTAGTGAGTACTGCAGCAACAGACCCCATTAAGGTTACTATCATACTTAATAATTAAATATCTTTAATACATCCTTAACACTCTCAACCTCAATCACACGATCTGATTTCACATGATTCTCAACCATCTCATGTTGCCAGGTTGTATGAAAAGGAACATGAATTCCGTATCCACCAATTTCTTCAACGGGCAATACATCTGATTTCATAGAGTTCCCAACCATTAAAAACTCAGAAGGTTTACAATCAAGGTGTCTGATTAATTTCAAATAGGCTTCAGGATGCTTATCACTCATTATTTCAATATGATGAAAATACTTTATCAAGCCTGATTTTGACAACTTTCGTTCCTGATCGAGCAGATCTCCTTTGGTTGCAACTATCAAACGGTATTTTTGAGACAGGGTTTGCAATACGTCTTCTATACCATCCAGTAATTTCACCGGTTTATTCAACATATTCTTACCAATAGCTAAAATTTGATTGGTTTGATCAGCAGTTATCTGATTGTTAGTTATTAAACTTCCTGTTTCGATCAAAGAAAGAATAAAAGCCTTGATTCCATAGCCATACAAAGGCATATTTGCCAGTTCAACCTGGTATAACTCATGCATTATCTCCTCTTCCGACATGTAATCTGACAGAATCATGGCGAATTGATGCTCTGCCTCTCTGAAAAATGTTTCATTCTCCCACAGTGTATCATCTGCATCAAAACCAATTACTTTAATTGTACTTACCTCCATGCCCACAAAAGTACGAAAGAATTACTCCCTCTGATACTCGAATGTCATTCCATTTTGTTTGAGTTGAAATTTTCCGGATACAATCTGATCTTTCTCCAAAGGGAAAATTAATTGAATACCTGCCGGATCAAACTTAAAAACTCCTTTTTCATAGGCTGTTAGAGGAAAAGGTGATTGTCCGGTTGCCTGTGCTGTTAATTTACCATCGCTAAATGCAATCCATATTTTCAAAGGCATTTGTGATGATGAATAGGTTCCTTCCAGACTTTTTAAAACGCCTTCTTCCAATTCCACTTTTTTAGCACTAAAATCAGGCAATTCATAATCTCGGTCAAACATTTCGCTTAAACAGGCAATTAAAATATCATTAAGATTATAATTAAACCCATTACCGGTTACCGCCTGACTGATGTTTTTATTAATTGATAAATTACTTCTGAATCCATCAATTACACTATTATGTCCGAGTAACGTTTTATCGTGAAAAGGGAATGAAAAAATGCCATACCCTACTCCATCTTTTATGGTTGTCATTGCCTTAAAACTGTCATCACGGAGGACCTTACCATTGAATAGTTTTTGAATAAACAAGTTCAAGTCTCTGGGAGTTGAAATAATTGCACCTGCCCCTAATGGAATACTCATATCGGTTTCACTCTCGGGCTGCCAGTTTTCAACGAATTTATAAGATTGGGCTTGATTGTCGGAAGTATTTATTTTACCACCTACCTTTGTATGTTTCAAACCCAATTCAACACACAGAATATCAACCAAGCTGCTATATGATTCACCCGAAAGATCCTCAAGTATAAATGTGAGAAGCACAAAGTTACTGTTACTGTATTGCATCTTCTCCCCAGGTTCAAAATCGGATCCTTTTGATTGAATAATCTGCAATAAATCCTCTCTTGATTTCTCATAAGTCATATACCCCAGATAATCCAAATCATTGGTGAAATTATGAATACCACTTCGATGCCTCAACAGCTGGCCTATTGTTATTTTTTCAGCATTTTTAATATCCGGAAAAAATTGGTCGAGATGTGTATCCAGGCTTAGCTTGCCTTTTTCTATTTCGCGAAAAAGTAAAACCGATGTAAACATTTTTGAGATTGATCCAATTCTGAACTTTGTCAGTGAGTCAATCTTTTGACCTTTATTTATATCTGCGTATCCGCAATAGCGTTCGTACAAAAGATCATCGCCATCATAAATGGCAACTCCACCCATAAACTTGTTGTTTTGTTCGAGCAAATCAAAATAATCGTCAAGCTTTGAAAAATCGTTAGATACCTGTCCTATTACCGGAGATAATAATAGACATAAGAACAAAGAGAAAAGCAGTCTCATATTTATAAGATTAGTGTTTTACTAAGTTAATTAAATAATCTACGAATAGTCAGTAATGTGCTTCAAGAATTTATTGTTTTTGTTTAACGCACAAGGACTTTTCCTTCTTTTATGGAGCAGATACCAGATGAAAAAAATTAGGATACCGTCGCAATAGAATTATCAGACTAAACAGGCTACTGCGTGCGACGGTTTTACAGCTCACTTATACCGTGGGTTAAAACCCACGGCTTTTACAGTCAGCCTTTCAGGCTTATTTAATCAACTTTTACCGTTTAACACACCATTAAAATCTGATTCGTGAAATTTGTGTAATTCGTGGTTAAAATCATTTGATGATTTATGGCTTAAATATTCCAGTAATCAGGCTTATTATGATTGTAAAAGATCTTAGAAAAAATGGAGAGAATAATAGATTTCCATGCCGTCGCAATAGGATTATCAGACTAAACAGACTACTGCATGCGACGGATTTACAGCTTTCCATTACCGTGGGTTAAAACCCACGGCTCTTACAGTCAGCCTTTCAGGCTTCTTTAAACTGATTTTATCCTATGAACACACCATTAAAATATAATTCTTGAAATCAGCGTAATTTGTGGTTATGAAATATTTGCTGATTTATCGATTAAGTTCATAAGGAATTGGTTGAATTCCATCCTAACTAATTTTAAAATTAACACTTCGCCTTCACACATAGTCATTATCATACCAAAGCAATAATTCTTTTTAACCCGCTCAAGCCGCGGGGGCTTTTACTTCTTCTCTGCAGCAAGAAGAAGTAAACAAGAAGTGCCGCGCTGTCATGAAAATTGCTAAAAATCAATTCTCTCCGCTAAAATAAAAGAACTCACCCGATAAGAACCTTGTGGCTTTTGGCTGCCAAAAACCTACAGTTTCTAAATCAGGATCAAACAACTTTTCTTTTTTAACGCTCCATTCTTTGATTTTCTAAACGCATTTTCCTGAAGGCGCATTCCGGTAAACCAAAGGATAAATGGTAAAAATTGCTGATTTGAGGTGCGGTGGGTGTCCACGAATGGAGCGGGCTTTTTGAAATGAGGCCCTTGTTCGGTAAGGCTTGTGGGATAACCATTTCAAAAAGGCATCATTCGTGGTGAATTTTCTTTGTTACTTTCTTTGTTTGGCAGACAAAGAAAGTAGTGTATAGAATTATAAGATATTAAACTGTTGCAATAGGATTAGCCAGATAAACAGGCTACTGCGTGCGACGGATTTACAACTCTCTAATACCGTGGGTTAAAACCCACGGCTTTTACAGTCAGCCTTTCAGGCTTATTTAAACTGATTTTATCCTATGAAAACACCATTAAAATCTAATTCGTGAAATTTGTGTAATTCGTGGTTAAAATCATTTGCTTATTTTATCAATAGTATTCAGGTGAATTGCATTTGATTCTTTCTATATCTGATCACACATTGGTGAAAGCAATTTAATAGAATGAGGAATTTTAGCGATTAATTGTATTTTTATCACAAAAAAAAGAATGGCAAAGAAAAAATGGAAAAATCTGGATGGCGTTGTTTTCTCAACGAACCAGGATTTTGATTACCAATATAACGAAGACGAAGAACAGGAAACTCTTGCTCCTTCGCAACAGGATTTACGTGTGATGCTTGATAAAAAGCACCGGGGTGGTAAAAAAGTAACCCTGGTTACCGGTTTTGTTGGTAATGATGATGATTTAAAAGACTTGGGTAAGATGCTAAAAAGTAAATGCGGCGTTGGAGGCTCCACCAAGGATGGAGAAATTCTTATCCAGGGCGATTTCCGTGATAAAGTGGTTGATCTCCTCAAGAACGAAGGCTATAAGGTAAAAAAGGCTGGTGGTTGAGATACTGAATCTTAAACCTGCTCGTTTATTATTCTTGATAGTTAAAAAAGATTGCTTCCTTTTTCAGTAAAATGCTTTAATGAATGATTAATAAACTTCTTTCTTCCCTTTTTCTTTTATTGTTGACTTTGCAGTTGCACGCAGCATGTCCGCCTGATTTTAGGTCTGAGAATGAAGATTCAAAGCCAAAAAAGGAAATACGCCAGCTTCAGAAAGAAATCAAAAATCTTGATAAAGAATTGGGCCATATCAAGGTAACTGAGCAAAAACTGGCGGAGGAAGAAGAAATACTAAAAAAGAAAGCCTGGGCCGAAGCCGGCAAACGTAAAAAAAGAAGAAATACAACAACCATCCGTCGGAAGGAACAAAAGATTCTGGATAAACTTACCGACAAAAGAAAAGAATTATCAGCAGTCAGATCTGAAAAAGATCAGATTCAATCAAATATCAGCAGAATTAATAACCGTATTGCTCACCTCAGTGGTGAAACATTAATTACTGAAAAACCGATATCGAAGCCAAGCATCAAAACAGAATCGGAAACTTCGATCAATTCAGATAATTTAAATATGGAAGTTAAGAATTGGGTTGGAACTCCTTATCGATATGGAGGAACTAACAAATCTGGTATCGATTGTTCAGGTTTAACAACACAGATTTACAAATCGGTTTTCAATATTTCATTGCCACGCTCCTCAAGAGATCAATACAGCCAATCGAATAAAATAGCAAAAGCCAAAATTAAACCCGGAGATCTCGTATTTTTTAAAATCAACAAAACAGTTGTTAGTCACGTTGGCATATATTTAGGTGATGGTAATTTTATTCATGCATCAACTAGCCGAGGTGTGGTAATCAACAACTTATCTGAACTTTATTACAAAAAATACTTTATTGGAGGGGGACGCTATTAGGCAAATCCATAAATATTTAATACTTTGGTTTTCGTCTTAACCTTTGTATGAAAAAAACAGTTAAAATAAGTCCTCTCTTTTTTGTTCTGATCCTCTTAATCATTCCAACATCACTTTTTACCGTTCTGGAATTAAGTTCAATGAATGATCAGGAAGAACTGATTGAAGGTATCTACAATAATCAATTGGAAGCTGTTTTATTCTCTACAAATCAATTTGCTGATGATAATGTAAATGCGTGGATCAACGATTTGGAAAAGATGACTTGGTCTGACGAAAATACATCATCCAATATTGATCTATACCTGCAGAAGAATCCACAGTGTCAAAACCTGTTACTGCTATCCTATACCAATGATCAGTTTAACTATAACGACCTGTTGTTGGAAGACCAGAATCTTAGAAAGGAAATAGTTGACTCTTTGGTAAGTGAAACAGCTAATCTTAAACGTCAGTTTACATACTTTAGCGAAGGTTACCGAAAACTATCGGCCATTGACCTTGATGTACAGCACTATTCACTAATTACCTTTGTAACCAAACTGAATCAGGAGCTTAAACTGGGAATATTTGTAATAGATGCCCGCAAATTTATTTCAGATGTACTATCTCCACGAATGCAACGTATTGCAGGTGATAACTTTATTCTGACAGTAAAGCAAAACAGTTCTGAACAATTTATATTCAGCACCTTACTCAACACTACTCCTGCTTCGGTAACCGATGAAATTTCGATCTGGCTGCTTCCCGACTACAGCATTGGCATTCAACCCAAAGGAATAACCATCAGCGATGTAGCACGCAAAAGAGCTTACAATAACATTCTGTACCTGGCTTTGATTGATGTTTTGCTTATCATCGGTGCCTGGTTCTTCTACCGTAATATTCGACGTGAAATAAAACTGGCAAAAATAAAATCCGACTTTGTTTCCAATGTTTCGCATGAAATACGAACACCGCTGGCACTTATCAGTATGTATGCCGAAACACTTCACCTCAACCGGGTTAACGACGAAACCAAACGCAGTAAGTATTACAGCATCATCCATAAAGAAACACAACGGCTTTCTTCCATTGTCAATAACATTCTTAACTTTTCAAGAATTGAAGATGGAAAGCGGCAATTCACTTTTTCATTGGTCGACATCAATGATTTGATAAGCGATGTAATGAAAAATTATGCCTACCGCATGGAATCCAAAGGATTTGAAGCACAGGTAAAACTTAACGATGACATCCCATTGATTGATGGTGATGCAGAAGCCATTACAGAGGCAATCACCAATCTTCTGGACAATGCTATAAAATACAGTAAAGAGATTAAGCAAATAGAATTAACAACTTCATTACAAGACGAATTCGTCATCGTCACTGTTAGTGATTTTGGTATCGGTATTCCTGCCAAAGAGCAGAAACATATATTCGATAAATTTTACCGTGTAACCAAAGGTGCACTGGCTCATCATGCCAAAGGATCGGGTTTGGGATTAAGCATTGTGATGCATATTATGCAGGCCCATAAAGGTTCGGTATCGGTGATTAGTGAAGAACACAAAGGAAGTACATTTACCCTTAAATTCCCCGTTTCAAAAAATATTTAGCTATGACCAACAAACATTTATTAATAGTTGAAGATGAACCTGATATGCAACAGGGCATAAAAGACAATCTTGAATTTGAAGGATATACTGTTGACGTGGCTGACGACGGTGAGATGGCGATTAAGAAAATTACCAGTACCCAATACGACCTTATTTTACTGGATGTAATGATTCCAAAAATAAGTGGTTTTGATGTTTGTAAGCAGGTTCGTCATAAAGGAATTGAGACACCTATCATTTTCTTAACTGCTAAAGGCGAAGAAATTGATAAAGTTATCGGACTGGAATCAGGAGGTGATGATTACATGACCAAACCATTCAGCCTGCGCGAGCTGATGGCCAGAATTAAAGCCGTACTTCGTCGGGCAGGCAATCATACCAAAGAAGAAACAGATCCAACCATTAAGATAGGTAAACTGGAAGTAAATTTTGAGAATTATATGGCCAATTGCGATGGCGAACCTGTAAAGCTGACAGCCAAGGAATTTGATATTCTCAAATATCTGATCGAACATAAAAACGCCACCATTAGTCGCGATAGTATCCTTGATAATATCTGGGGTTATGACTATCAACCAACGGCTCGTACCGTTGATAATTTTATTTTAAAACTGCGTCAGAAAATAGAAACCGACCCTAATCATCCCGAAATATTAATTACGATACATGGCATCGGGTATCGATTTGTATATTAATCAAATCTCAAGCCATTCTTTAAAAGAACCCACTTTATCTCTGCTAATAAGAATTTTTTCATCATCGCAGTTCTTAAGTCTTACCTTTAAACGACTTTGAGAATATGCCATTATATCCTCAATGGCCGAATGTTTGATAATATATTGGCGGTTTATGCGGAAGAACATATCCGGATCGAGCAATTCGGTTAAAGCCTCCAGTGAATAATCAATCAGGTACTGACGCTTTTCAACAGTAGTAATGAAGGTACCTTTTCCTTCGCTATGAAAGAAAGATATGTCCTCAATAAGAATCGATTTTATATGCTCACCAACCCTTGCTGTAAAGCGTTTTTTATAATCTTTCTTCAACATCTGCCTTACCTTCTCAATCACTTCAAGCGAAAGCTGATTACTACCAAACCCTAAATGTTTTTTAAAGGCATTCATCGCTTGTTCCAGATCGGAATATGAAACTGGTTTAAGCAAATAATCAATACTATTTACTTTAAAAGCTCTGATGGCATACTCCTGATATGCCGTTGTGAAAATGATCGGATAATCCACCTTCACCTCATCAAAAATATTAAAACTTATACCATCTGCCAGCTGAATATCCATCAACACCAGATCGGGAACTACACCATTTTTAAACCACTTCACAGCATCTTCAACTGAATCCAGCTCTGCAATAATTTCTATTTCCGAATCATATTGAAGCAACAGATCTCTCATCCGCGCTGCTGCCATTATTTCATCTTCTATGATTACTACCTTCAGTTTCATATTACTGCCTTTATTCTTCTTTTTTGATAATTGACATTAACGGAAGTCCTACTTCAAAACTCCCGTTATCTTGATGAATGGTAACTGTTTTATTAGTCAGGTATCGATAACGTGTAGATATATTCTCAAGTCCAATACCTGTCGAATGTTCTTTATCTGTTTTTTCGTTGATGTTATTTCTAACTATCAGGTAGTCATCTTTCAAATGAATGGATACTTCAACAGGTTTACTTCGGGCAATAACATTGTGTTTTACCACATTCTCGAGTAACATCTGCAGAGAGAGAGGTACAATCCTTGCTCCTTTGGGCAGTTCATCCGGAAAACTGACTTTCAGACTATCTCCGTATTTTATTTTTAACAGGAAGATATAATCTTCAACCGCCTGTAATTCCTTTTTTAGTGCAACGGTTTCTTTATCTTTCATATCCAACACATAACGATACACATGTGAGAGCTTTTTCACATATGCTTCGGCTCTGTCTGCATCGGTATGTATGAGCTGAATCAATGCATTTAAACTATTGAATAAAAAATGTGGATTAACCTGACTCTTCAACGTTTCGTATTGTAATGCAGTATGTTCATGCTTTAAGCGCTCTTGCTCCACAGCTGCATCTTTCCACTTTTTAAAGAAGAGTACGCTATTGGTAACCAATGAAGAAAGGATAAGAAAACCAAAAGCAATTTTCAAACTAAGGCCAACCTGACTGAGAAACAATTCTATATCTATCTCCTCCAATGTTTTATGCCAGATAAAAGCTATTCCAACGGCTAAAAGAATAAAAAAGGCACAGAGTAAAATCATTCCCACTGACTGGTAAATCAATCGCTTAAGAGGATAAACCAACCATGGCACGTTTTTATCTAATGATTGAACCAGCCAGGCCACACTCTTAAGCATGGGCCATCCTCCAATGAATGAAAAAAGTGTATTTTTAAGCAAAACAGGTATTGTTATTTCATGGTAGCCCATGATAAAATATACGATCCCATTACCTATTAAGGCTAGCAACAAAAACTCTTTAATAAATCTGACTACATATTTAGAAACTGACGATTTTTTCATTGTTGGAGATTAAGTAAATGAATATACCAAATTATTCGTCAATACTATTATTTAATGCTGAATAGGATTGTCTGGCAGCCTCTTCTCCCCAATCCGGATCAATGATCGTATTGGGTTTAAATTGTTGAAATTTTTCCAATGATGTTTCAAAAACAGGTAAGGCTTTTTCTGCTCCTCCACCCATAGCTTCGGGACTGTTTTGAATCATGACAGCTTCTAAATAATAGGCCCTGGGATTATTAACATTTAACTCTTTGGATTTTGCAAGGGCTTTATAAGTTAAGTCCATATACTTCATCCCTCTGTCAATCGGGTTAACAATTATACGAGACGGATACAGAAAAGCCTGCAATACAAATAATTCCGATTCATCAGGAGCCACTTTAAAGGCCTTATCAATCCAAACCTGTGCCTGATCAAGAATTTCATCCCTTCGGCTTCCATCATTCACCTGGAAACTCATCATAACATAGCAGTAGGCTGTATAATACATAGGCTGCCATTGATCGGTTTCAGCTGCACTGATTCGTTCAAAGGTATTGGCAACTTGCTGGTACTGTTCAATGGTTGTTGACTGGTTCATTTGCCCGATGGTTTGCTGCATTTTTTGCAGGTAAGCATCTTTGGTTCCATTCATTACAAATGGATATAAAAATCCGGCAACAATTAAAAAGAAAGTTTTCATAACGTTGATTTTTAAGTTGATTATAACATGATCATTAAGACTAACACGG
Organism: Carboxylicivirga caseinilyticus; assembly: GCF_050589785.1. Lineage (NCBI taxonomy): Bacteria > Pseudomonadati > Bacteroidota > Bacteroidia > Marinilabiliales > Marinilabiliaceae > Carboxylicivirga > Carboxylicivirga caseinilyticus. Next base: position 51,104 of record NZ_JBNGOX010000041.1, read on the forward strand.
CCTGTTGTTTTGTTGGTGCCACAATGGCTTTTCCATCGTAATATCCATTCTCATCAGGCGATTGTCGGTATTCGTAACCATAAATATTTTTACGACCTGTGATATTATTTAGCATTAAATGCAATACAGCTTCACGATTCATAACACGGGTGAGGTAAGTAATATTGAAACTTACATCCTGATAAACATTGGTTTTAATTTGCATAAAACCCTCCAGGTTTGGATTATGGTAAGGCCTTTTACTAGCCACCCCATAGGTCAGGCAAAAAAATGAACTCCAGGCAGGAACAAACTGTTTCCAGACCATTGAGAGATTATGGCGCGATGCATAAGGTGGAGTCACTTCTCCAGGATAATCGCGATACAAACGTTTTGAATCGTTGAAGGAATAAGAAACCCAGTAATCCACATTTTTAAAGGTATTACCGTCACGCCAAAACAGATCTATTCCGTTGGATGATCCATACCCCATATTTGTATAATCTTCAGGATTAAAGCTGAACTCATTATTGAAAATAACCAGTCGATCGTACTCTTTTTGATAAGCCTCAATACGCAATAAACGTTTCTCATTCTTATACTGATAATTTACAATCAGGTGAGAAGATTGCTCTGTTTGCAAATGCGGGTTAATCTTTAAATAGTCTTCCTGTGGGTTTTGAAAGAATGTACCATATGCCATGGAGATCTGACTATTTTTGCCTGTTTTAACAGCACCCGACAGTCGCGGAGAGACTTCGGCCTTCTTCAATAGTGAACTATATTCAGTTCGTCCGCCAAAACGAATGGCTACTACAGGACTGATTTGCCAGTCAGCTTCAGCAAATGCAGCTAACTGATGATTACGATAGTCCAGAAAGGCACCTGCAGCTCCTGCTTTCACATCCTGCCCGTACTGAGAAATAAACCATTCTCCACCTGTTTTCCATTTGAACGATTCGCTTGTCAGGTGAGTCGCTTTGAATCTTAGATGATGATCCTGATTAACTGTTTGCATGTGAATGGTGTCCAGTAGCATCTTATCTTTCGAATACGAATAAGCCCAACCCGACTGAATCATCCATTTCTCATTGATCATATCTGTATAGGTAGTGTTGGCATACCAGCTCTCATCATTCAGACTTAAATTCTGTGATTGATCTGATGGAAAATTATCATACAGCATTTCCATCCTGTTTAATTGAACAGAGGCAAAAGCTTTTATCAACCCAGACTGACCTGTTTTATGGCGAAGCATAAATGAGGTATTAAGCAGATTTGGATCGGACTGCCAATTGATATCAGAACCAAACATCTGATTATGCAAAGCCGAATTAATATAATCTGCAGTAAAAGCCACGGAACTTTTCTCCCATGCTTTCACCTGAGAAAATCCCGTTCCGACACTCATCAAACTTAAACTGGACTTATCCTCGTTTTCAAGTCCCAGTGTTTTTAATGCCACAACTGATGATAATGCCTGACCATACTCAGCCGAATACCCACCCGTACTGAATAACAAACCATCAAACAACAATGGTGAAAACCGTCCACGGGTTGGAATATTATTCACTTGCGAATAGAATGGATCAGCCACATACATACCATCCATAAAAGTGCGGGTTTCGTAACTTTCGCCACCCCTTACAAATAATTTACCTTCTTCGCCCACTTTCTGGGTTCCCGGAACATTGTTAAAAGCACCGTAGATATCGCCCTGAGCACTTGCCGTTGAAGCCACATCAAAAGCAGATAAAACCATCGACTGCTTTTTCTCTCCGTCCTCAAATGTACCTGCTGTGATTACAACCGATTCTAGTTCATTGATCTTTTCTTCCAGGATGATCTCTAAGAAAGCTACAGCACTGTCTGTTGAAAAAGCATAATTATATTTCTGAAATCCAATGCTGCTGATAACAAGTACCTGTTGACCTTTTTCGTAAGTAATTAATTCGAACTGGCCCTCCATATCTGAAGTTGTTCCATCGTAAGTTCCATCGAGATAGATATTGGCTCCAACAATGGGTTGTTGCCGCTTATCCATCACTTTACCCTGTATTGCTGTCTGAG
>NZ_JBNGOX010000042.1:0-53032 GCF_050589785.1 Carboxylicivirga caseinilyticus
AAAACAGAACTGGGGAGGTCGCATCTTACGTTTGGTAAGATGTCTCTTCAAGAAGCCAACTTAAGATTGAAAACAGCTGAGGAATCTGAATTTCCTCTGAGTATATTTCCGAAGTTTATCCAGGATACCATTATTGAATTGTACGACAATGGAAATTATAATATCGATTATACAGCTGTAAGCATTTTTACAGCTTTAGCCAGTATCATTGGTAATTCGTATCATTTGCGCAAACATATTGAGTGGATAGAAAATCCATCTATGTGGGTAGTATTGGTCGGCAAGTCAGGACAAAATAAAAGTGCTCCTTTAAAAACAGCCTTTAAAGCCATTAAGAATTTACAAAAGCAATACGACCAGGAATATGAAGCAGCCATAGCCAACTATGATCCGGATTTGGGTGAAAAGAAACCGACCAAGAAAAAGCTGTATTCTACCGACCCGACATTTGAGGCCTTGATAAATATGCACAAACAAAACCCCAATGGATTAATCTTAATGCCTGATGAGTTTAAGAGCTTTATATTGAATCTGATTGGTTATAGTGGAACCTCAAAACAAAGTCAGTTTTTATCCATTTGGGATGGGGCTCCAATTTCTCTGGATCGTAAAGAAGCAGAAAGCTCTTCGTTAAGTATGCCCTGTGTTTCTATTATCGGAAGTATTCAGGATGATGTGATTGCATCCTTTAAGGCCAAGGATATAAAGGACGGTTTTTTTGAACGTATTCTGTTCGCCATTCCTTTAAAAATGGAAAAGAAATATATAAGGAGAAAGAATCCGGATGATTATCTGGTTGAAAAATTTCATTCAAGGATGAAAGAATTGATGGATAAAGTATATGAGAATGCAAGTACACAAGAGTTACTATTATCAGAAAAGGCAGAGGACTTATTTATTGAAGAAGTAAACAAGCACGTAAAGCCCTCTAATAAAGATGCCACCATATCCGGCATATTGTCAAAATTGGATCGATATATATTACGATTTGCCTTGGTTTTGGAAGTGTCTACCTGCTTTTTTGAAGAGAGACCAATAAAGCAAGTAAGTCATGATTCAATGAAGAAAGCCATAATGCTAAAGGATTATTTCTTTGCTAATGCATTAAAGCTAAATAATATGGTTTTAAATGTTTACGAAGATAATTCAAAGGAAGGCAAGGTGTTTCAGGTTTTAAAGAAGATTGGCAAACGGGAATTTACCAATAAAGAGTTTATGGATATGGCTATTAAACTGAATATAGCCAAAGAGTCATATGCATACCAATTGCTTAGTAATACAAAGTTGGCCCATAAGGTTCAGAAGGGCCTGTATGAGACCGATGTTTTCAACTAGTTATAAGAGCAACGTGGGAAGGAAAAAGTAGGGTATTCTGTGGAGTTTGTGGAGTTGTGGAGTTTGATTGATTAACAGTGAATTACGTGTGGAGTTTGTGTGGAGTTTGTGTGGAGTACGGAATCCGGAGAAATGATTCATTGTCACCTTAAAATTGATAAAACTGTGGAGTGAGTGGAGTACTGTGGAGTAGTAAGTGCTTGAAAAACAACGATCCTCCACAACTCCACAAACTCCACTAAAACAAGAAAAGTCTCTTTTATGTCAGAAATTCGTTATTCTTTAGAAAAATATAAAGGACGATCAACCAGGTATCATTGTCCAGGGTGTCATCAAAGGACTTTTACCAGGTATATCGATAATCGTACCAGAAAGTATTTATCTGATAATACCGGAAGGTGTAACAGGGTAGAAAAATGTGGTTACCATTTTACCCCTAAGATGTACTTTGAGAAAAACGGATACGAACCGGATGATTATTATACATTGACGCCTAAATCAAAAACAATTGTAAAACCACCTTCATGTATTAACCCAAAGTTAATGCTAGCCTCTCTTGCCAATTATCACCAAAACAACTTTGCAATAGGATTGAGTAAATATTTTCCGGAACGTATGGTTTGGGAGGTATTACAGAGGTATTACGTTGGTACTGCCAAAGGAAACAAAACTATTTTCTGGCAAGTCAATCGATTAGGACAAATACGAACAGGTAAAGTAATGCAATATGATGTTCATACATTAAAACGTAATGGATATATAAATTGGGTGCATCATATTACTAATCAAAAGTACTTCAATCTAAAACAAGTATTTTTTGGTGCACATCTACTTACCAATAAAACAACGCCAGTGGCCATTGCAGAAGGTGAAAAGAATGCCATTTTCGGAGCGTTGTATTATCCACAATATAATTGGATTGCTGTAGGCTCCATTGAAATGCTGAATGTACAAAAGCTTAATGCACTCAGTGGTTATCAAGTCACTTTATTTCCTGACAAAGGAAAGGCATTTGAGAAATGGAGTAAGATAGCAGAAAGCACTTGCTTTAATATTCATGTAAATTCTGTTCTGGAGAATACAGATATAAATGAAGGCGATGATATTGCAGATTTAGTTATATCCATCAAAAAGGATCAGTATAAGACAAGCCCGGAAGCTGTCATTGATAGATTCAAAAAGAGGAACAAATATTTAAATCTATTGATAGAGAAATTTGATTTAATTATGTCTTTTTAAATCGAAGTATTTGGATAATTCAAAGGATCAATTAGCTACCCTTTGCTAAGACAAATCCCCCTTCAACATCCCAAGCCGGCTTTGACAGCCTCAAAAACTGGTTTTATTAATGTATCTCATGGTTTAACCTTAAAAGAGACAGATATGAAAATTGGTTATGCAAGGGTATCTACTAAAGATCAGAATTTGAAGCATTGAATAAAATAGGTAATATCAAAATTTTTAAGGAAACTAAAAGTGCAGTAAAAGAACAACCGGAATTGGAAAAATTGATGGAGCATACCCATGAAGAGGACATTGTTGTAGCATGGAATTGGATCGCCTTGGAAGATCTCTAAAGCACCTCATTTAAATGGTTTCAGGTTATAAGGAAATGGGTGTTGAGTTTATCAGTTTAAATGATAGTATTGACACGACTACAGCACAGGGTCGATTAACCTTTAATATTTATGCAAGCTTTGCGGAGTTTGAAAGAGAGCTAATGTTCTACTCCTTAAATTTTATTAGAAATATTTAAATACTGTTCTTCAATTCAATAATGTTACATAGGTATAAATCATGTAACATGTGTTGTAAATACTGTAAACATTGGATAAGATGTACTTATATTTATAGTTATTGTAACATAATTGCAAGGCCTGCTGTGTGCATGGATATACATTTGTTAAGAGATTTTTATAATCCATTACAAATAAAACTCGTGACGAATTAATTTAATATTATAATGAAAGCAAATAAATATTTATACTGGATCACATTTATAGCAGTGCTGAGCGGATTAATATTCGGATTAAATATGGCAGGAATATCAGGTGCGGTTCCTTTTATTCGTGAATACTTTTCTTTAAGTGACTTTAGTTTGGGAGCAGCTGTTAGTTCAATAATGATTGGTTGTTTGTTTGGGGCCTTAATGATTGGTTCCTTAAGTGATAAATATGGAAGACGATCAATGATGATTATTGCAGCTTTCTTATTTATTGTTTCATCTATAGGATGTGCTCTTTCAGAATCTATAATACTCTTTATTGGAAGTCGATTTATCGCTGGCTTAGGAGTTGGTGCTGTATCAGTTTTAGCTCCTACTTATATTTCAGAGATTGCGCCGGCTAATAAACGGGGAACTTTGGTTGCCAATAACCAATTTGCAATTGTAATTGGTATTTTATTAGCCTATGTGATTGATTATGGATTTGTTGATGTTGAAGATGGTTGGAGATATATGATGGCCATACCGTTTGTGTTTGGAATTCTTTTTTTAATCCTTTTACTGGTTTCTTTTCCTGAAAGTCCAAGATGGTTGGCAAAGGAAGGCAAATATGAAGAGGCTCGATCTGTATTAAATAATATTGGGGGAGAATTGTACGGGGAACAAGAATTAGACACAATTAGGCAAAACATCATTAGCTCAGTGAATAGTTCTAGGGTAAGGTTTAAGGAGCTATTCAAAGGAAAAGCTGCTAAAGTCGTTCTGTTGGGCACTCTTCTTGCCGTATTTCAGCAAATTACAGGTATTAATGCGGTGATTAGTTTTGCACCAACTATTTTTAGTCAGGCAGGAGTTGGAGAAGATATGGCCTTGTTACAATCGATATTAGTGGGTGTAGTTAATTTTATATTTACAATTGTTGCTTTATGGTTAGTGGACAAAAAAGGTCGCAAAATCCTATTGTTATGGGGAACAATGGGGATGACTATATCTTTGGCTTATATGGTTTATGCTTTTGTTTCAGGAGCTTCGAATAGCATTGGTATCTTGATCTCCTTGTTGGGATATATCGGTTTTTTTGCTGCCTCCTTAGCTCCGGTTATGTGGGTGGTAACCTCTGAGATTTATCCAAATCGTATTAGAGGACTGGCTATGTCGTTTTCAACTGCAATAAGTTGGGTGTGTACCTTTTTAACCGTACAATTTTTCCCATGGATGCTTAATAATCTGGGGGGATCTATCACATTCGGGTTATTTGGAGTGTTCAGTTTATTAGCCTTCTTATTTATTTTTAAATACATCCCTGAAACAAAAGGTAAGTCATTAGAACAAATTGAAATGGAACTAGCGCGCAATTGATAATCATTTCAAATTATTATAGCAGATGAATTGCTCCTTGGAGTTTGAGTTATTAAAAGAGATCAACTAACAAATCAGTATGAAAAAAATATTATGCATAGGTGAAGTGCTTTGGGATAAGCTGCCATCTGGTCCGAAACCTGGAGGAGCACCAATGAATGTTGCTTTGCACCTAAAAAATATTGGACTTGATGTTAAGATAGCTAGTCGGGTAGGAAATGATGAGCAAGGGCGTAAACTGATGGATTTTCTCCATAAGTCAGGATTATCAACCGATTTAATTCAGGTGGATGAAAAACTACCTACTAGCGAAGTATTAGTCAATATTGACAATAAAGATCAAGCTTCTTATACAATCTGTGAACCAGTGGCCTGGGATGCCATTGAATTCACTTCTGAATTAAAGAAGGCAGCGGATGAGGCAGATGCTATAGTATACGGTACCCTGGCATCGCGTAATCCAATAACACGTGATACTGTTTATCAATGCATTGATCGTGTTCAGTTCAAAATAATTGATGTGAATCTTCGCCCTCCATATGATATTCAGGAAGTTGTTGAACCTTTGATAGCAAAGGCCGGATTTGTTAAGCTAAACGATGATGAAATGAGGTGCTTAGGTCAATGGAATAATTTGGCAGGCCAGGATGAAGAGCTGTTAATGAGTTGGATGGAGAGACAATTTGGTATCAATCTTATTTGTATGACTAAAGGTCAGGAAGGCTCAGTTTTATTAAATAATGGAGCGTTTCTAATACACAAAGGTTACAAGGTGAAAACGGTTGATTCGGTTGGTGCAGGTGATGCTTTTTTGGCAGGTTTTTTATCTTCCTATTTACAAGATGAAGATGCAAAAAAAGCTTTGGATTTTGCTTCTGCAACAGGAGCTTATGTAGCTACCAAAGAAGGTGCAAATCCAGAATATCATCTGGATGAAATTAAAAGTTTATTAGTGTAAAAAAGCAAACTATCAAGCTATGAAAAAATCAATGAATTGGAAATTTATTACAGGATCGGTACTGATACTGTTTTTATCATTGTTTTCAATTGAAACATTTGCACAACAACTAAATGCAAATGGAAAGGTTACTGATAATAAAGGAGAACCGTTGACTGGTGTAAATATCATCCAGAAAGGAACAACAAATGGAACAATAACTGATATTAATGGAGCTTACAATCTAATGGTTCCTAATGATGCTGTTTTGGTATTTAAATTTATTGGGATGAAAACTTATGAAACCCCTGTAAATGGACAATCAATAATTAATGTAACACTTCAAAATGAATCAATAGATCTTGATCAGTTAATTGTAGTTGGGTATCAAAGTCAGCGAAAGGCTGATTTAACAGGTGCTGTTTCTGTTGTTGAGGTTGATGAAATTATGAAGCAGGGAGAGAATAATCCTATAAAAGCATTACAAGGAAGAATACCAGGTGTCAATGTCATTGCTGATGGAAATCCTAGTGGAGCTTCAACCGTTCGTATCAGGGGGATAGGAACATTAAATAATAATGATCCCCTTTATGTGATTGACGGTGTACCGACAAAAGGAGGTATGCATGAGTTAAATCCGTCAGATATTCAGAGTATTCAGGTACTAAGAGATGCCTCGGCAGCTAGTATTTATGGTTCAAGAGCCGGAAACGGAGTGATTATTATAACCACTAAACAAGGAAAGGATGGGAAGCCAAAAGTGAATTTTGATACCTTCCATACCTTCTCGCAATATGGAGAAGTCATTGATATGATGAACTCCAGGGAATTTGGGCAAGCACAGTGGCAGGCTATGATCAATAGCGGAGTAGATCCAAACACCAATCAAATAGGATATTTGTATGATTATGAATATGGTAATGATGGTAATCCGATTCTGAATGGAATGAAACTTCCTAAGTATATTGATGCAAGGGATGGAACAAATACAATGTTATCTTCAGATACAGATTGGTTTAATGCCATTACCCGTCCGGGTTTTGCACAATCCTATAATTTATCAATTAGTAACGGAACAGATAAATCCAATACATTTTTCTCGTTGGGTTATTACGACAATTCGGGTACGGTAAAAGAATCGTGGTTTAAGCGTTACTCAGCACGTGTAAATTCTTCAAGGAAAATTTTAGGTGATATCATTAGTGTTGGTGAAAACTTGACAATTAATAATACATCAGAATTGCAGGCTCCTGGCGGTGTACTTGACTTGGCTATATTGTCCTTGCCGGTAATGCCACTAAAAACCGTTGATGGGGACTGGGGGAGTGTTACTTCAGGAATGCGTGATCGAGATAATCCGGCTCGTATATTGGATGCCAATAAGGATAATCCATACAATTATTGGCGAATATTTGGTAATACATTTATTGACATACAACCCATTAAAAATCTGCATATAAAAAGTAATTTTGGTGTTGATTATTCAAACTATTATCAACGCGTTCTTACCTATAGTTTTGGTGGCAGGTTGGGGTCAGATCTCACTTCCTCGAAAATAATTCAGAGCCATTCGTTAAAGTGGAACTGGACCAACACCATGAATTACGATTTTCAGATTGATAAAAACAAATTTAGTTTGCTTTTGGGAACAGAAATGATCGACCATTCTGATATTAATTTTTCAACCGAAAGACGAACATACGAAGTTGAAGATCCTGATTATATGTGGCCGTCGGCGGGAGTTGGAGAAATGTATTCAACAGGCGGAGCAACAGGGTATAAGCTTAATTCATTTTTTGGCAAGGTTGACTATGTCTATGCAGATAAATATTTGGCATCGGTTACGCTAAGGCGCGACGGTTCTTCTAGGTTTGGTAAAGAGAATAGGTATGCAACTTTTCCTGCCTATTCAGCCGGATGGCGTATTGATCAGGAAAGTTTCATGGAAGGAACAAAGGGAGTGTTGTCAAATCTGAAACTGAGAGTAGGTTGGGGCCAGACTGGTAATCAGGAGATAGATAATTATGCAAACCGAACTTTGATCATTGCCAACTATATTGGTGAAACTGGAGCTGGAATAAATACAGGAACAGCTTATGATATCAATGGAGATAATTCAGGTTTGTTACCTTCGGGTTATCAGCTGGTACAGCGTGCCAATGATGAAATAAAATGGGAAACAACCACTCAAACAAATATTGGTGTTGATTTTGGTTTCTTTAATCAGAATTTGACAGGTAGTATTGAATTTTATTTAAAAGATACTGAAGATATTCTAGTAAAACCACCTTATCTGGGAGCTATTGGAGAAGGAGGCGATCATTGGTTGAATGGTGCTTCGATGGAAAATAAAGGAGTTGAATTTTCACTTGGTTACAGAAGCAAGACGTCTTATGGATTGTCTTATGATATTACTGCCAATATTTCAGGAAACCGAAATAAGATTACTAAATTACCGGAAAGTGTTGTTAATAGTTATGGGGGTAACGGCACAACAGATAATATCCTCGGAAAACCAATCAATTCATATTATGGATATGTGGCAGACGGTTTATTTCAATCCCAAGATGAGGTCGATAATTATGTGAGTCAAACAGGTAAAGGTTTGGGACGAATCAGGTATGCTAATCTAAATGATGATGATGTTATTGATGAAAATGATAGAACATGGATTGGAAATCCCCATCCTGATTTTGAATATGGTTTGAATATTGGGTTGGGTTATAAAGGATTTGATTTTACTGCTTTCATTCAAGGGGTATATGGAAATGACGTCTATAATTCAGTGAAGCGATTTACAGATTTTTGGGCTGTTGATGAATTAGGTTCTAATAAGGGAACACGAGTATTGAATGCCTGGAGTCCCACAAATAAAGGTTCTGATATTCCGGCTTTATCCTATAGTGATTTAAATAACGAAAAACGAACATCCTCATATTATGTAGAGTCAGGATCATACCTGAAATTAAGGATGTTGCAATTAGGTTATTCTCTTCCGGATGTGCTGTTGACAAAGCTAAGGATGGGTAAGGCCCGTTTGTACGTAAGTGGTCAAAATCTTTTAACAATAAAAAGTAAAGATTTTACTGGTTTAGATCCTGAGAATCCTCATTTGGCCTATCCTATTTCAACCTCATTTACAGTTGGGATGAATGTATCCTTTTAAGCACTTAATCTAAAAAAATGGAAATCATGAAAACATATAAATTGTTGTTCCTTATACTAATTTCTGTTCATCTTATTTCCTGTGAGGATTTTTTGGATGTACCTTCATATGGAACATTGACAGAAGATAACCTTACCGGGGTTAAGCAAATAGAAAATCAAGTCATTTCTGCCTACGCTGCAATCGGAAACGATGAAATTAACCGTCCTTTGAGTCTTTGGAACTATGGAAATGTTAGAGCCGATGATGCATATAAAGGCGGTAATGATCAAAATGATGGTGATTTTTTGCATTTTCTTGAAATATCCTCACCTGCGGTTGGTAACGAGACCTGGTATACCGATGTATTTTGGTACCGAAACTATGTGGCAATCTCCAGAGCTAATTTTGCACTTAATTTATTGGCAAAAATAAGTGTAGAAGAAATGCCAAATAAAGAAATAAGAACTGCTGAAATGCGTTTTCTGCGTGCGCACATGCATTTTATCCAGAAAATCATATTCAAAATGGTACCTTTTGTTGATGAAACAATGTCGGCAGAAGATATCTCCAACCTTTCGAATGTAGCCCTTACAAATGATGAGTTGTGGCAGAAGATAGCTGACGATTTCGAATATGCTTATGAACACTTACCTGAAATACAAGAGGAAGTTGGAAGAGCAAATAAATATGCAGCAGCAGCCTACCTGGCTAAAGTATATCTTTATAAAGCCTACAGGCAGGATGAAATGCATAATGTGGTCTCCATTGATCAGGATGATTTACAAAAAGTTATTGATTTAACCGGATTTGTGATAACATCACCCTATAAGCTGGAGAATGATTTTGCTTATAATTTTCTACCTGGAAACTATGAAAATGGGCAGGAATCATTATTTGCCATACAATACTCACAAGATGATGGCACAACTTTCGGTAGATTGAATATGGGGAATGCTCTTACTACCCCAACCCCAGGAGGTGATTTTAATAAACCAAGTCAGAATTTGGTAAACGCCTTTAAAACACAAAATGGTTTACCAATGTTTGACACTTTCAATGATGTAAACTATAGTGAGAGTACAGATAAAGTTGATCCAAGACTTTTTCATACCGTTGCTATTGCCGGAAAGCCATATAAATATACTGATATAAATTACGAAGAAAACCAATCTCGTAATCCTAATATGTATGGTTATTATTCCTCATTAAAAGAGAATGTTGATCCTGCAAGTGAATATTATATTAAAACAGGCCCTTGGTATGCCAATTCCAAAAATAGTATAATCATTCGTTATGCAGATGTGTTATTAATGAGAGCTGAAGCATTGATTGAAATGGGAGATTATGCCGCTGCACTACCTTTAATAAACCAGGTGAGAACAAGAGCAAAAGTGAGTACCTCACAAATCAGTTTTGCTACTAATCTTGACATTCAAACTTATCAGGACGGAGTGAATTGTGTATGGACTGAGGACTTTGCCCGCCAAGCTTTGAGGTGGGAGCGTCGTCTTGAACTGGCCATGGAAGGCAGCAGATTCTTTGACCTGGTTCGTTGGGGTATCGCTGATGAAGTAATGAATGCTTATTATTTGGGCGAAGCTACTGACCATACTTACTATCAGGGAGCAGAATTTGAGAAAAATAAGAATGAGTATGTGCCTGTACCTATTCAGCAAATTAATTATAGTAAAGGAAGTTATAAGCAAAATTATGGATTTTAATTACGGAGATTATTATGAAAATCAACATTTATAAATTTATCATTATCCTGTTATCAGTAGCTTTATTTTCTTGCGAAGAGGATTCCAAAGATAGTCTTGATTTTACAGGAGATACAAGTATTCATTCATTTGTTGTGAATGGAGTAGAGGGTACAATACATGAAGAGAACTCAACTATTTCAGTAATTCTTCCTTCGGGTTCTGATCTTACGAGATTATCACCGGAAGTAACTATTGCCAATGGAGCAGAAGTGACACCTATTAGTGGTGAGACTGTTGATTTTGCGGATGCAAACGGAAATTTAATTGATGTAACTTATACAGTTACCAATTCAGATTTATATCAAAAATATACTGTAAATGTTGATGTTGCCAGGGCTAGGATTTTGAGTTTTAAAATAGGATCGGTTGAAGGTAAAATCGATGAGTCAAATAAAACCATTGTAATCTATTTGCCTGATGGCACTGATGTTACTTCTTTAATTCCAATAGTAGAATATACAGAGGGTGCAACTATTACACCGGAAGCAGGTACATCAGTTGATTTTACTACCCCGGTAACTTATTCATTGGATTATCTTGGTTCTGTGTTTAATTATGAAGTTACTGTCATTGTGGGAGATGAACCTACGCCAATTCTTGTGCTTTACAATGGAGAGGACGTTTCTCCAACATGGGAATCTATTGCTAGTTCTGTTAATAATGGAACAGTAAATCCAGTAACAGATGGTATTAATTCAACATCGACTTGCGTATCGCTTCTTCGCACAAATACAGGTAATGATGATGGAGGAAGACCATGGACAAGTGGTGTGTTATGGAATGCGAATCAGGTAAATGTTGATCCAGCCATTTATGGAAGTATAACAGTTATGGTATTGAAAGATGTAGCTGGAGATGTACAGCTCGAAATCCAGGAAGCAGGTGAACTTAATAAGGATTGGTTGCATGCTGACTATTCTGCTGATCACGTGGGCGAATGGCAAGAGCTAACCTTTGTAATTCCAGAGAGTCGTACTGCTGTGATTAATAATATTCTTGTTATGCCACATACTCCTGAGACAGGTTTTGAAACACAAACCATGTATTGGGATGAGGTAAAAGCACATCCAATAGAGTAATGATCTTAATTCTTAAAAATAATCTAATTAAGGTTAGTAATTGAAATATGCGGATGGGATTTCCCGTCCGCTAATCAAACAAAATTATAGAGTATATGAAGATTCTACCACTATTATTAATGCAGCTCATTCTATTCTTAAACACAAGTTGTTCTAAAAACGAGAATGATGATATAGAGGAGATTCCGGTAGTTGTAGACACGACAACAACATGCAGGTCAGTTGTTGAAAGCGGTGGTTATTCAACCTTTTACAAACCTCAAATCGGGTATGTTGGAGATCCGATGCCTTATTATAATTCGGATGATAGTAAGTATTATTTGTTTTATTTACAAGATTGGAGAAATGGTTCACCTACAGAACATCCAATATATTGTACAACAACAAGTGATTATAGCACTTTTACAGGTTTTACAGAAGCAATACCTACAGAAACAGCCGATTCACAGGAAGCTTATTTGGGAACAGGAAGCTTTATAAAAAATGCTGCTGGTAAGTTATATGGTTTTTATACCGGCCACAATGGGAGCTTATATCCTGCAGAGAAGATAATGCTGGCTACTTCAAATGACATGAAGACATTTACAAAAGTTCCTTCATTTACATTTGAAGCCCCTGATGGATATGATAAAAATAATTTTCGAGATCCATGTGTGTATTACGATCCAACCAGATCGGCCTATGTTATGTTGGTAACTTCCATAAAGGATGGAAAAGGAGTATTGGTTCGATATTCATCATCAGACCTTGAAAATTGGGATTTAATTTCTCCTTTAACGGATTTCAATTCGGATGCTGAAATTCTGGAATGCCCGGATATTTTTAAAATGGGTGATAAATGGTACCTGTTATTTTCCAGAATTAACAGGGATGAACACAGAAAGACATTTTACAGGGTATCGGATAGTCCTGATGGACCATGGTTACGTTGTGAAGATGCAAGCGGTCACCATGAAACTATAGACGGATTGTATTTCTATGCCGGAAAAACAGCTTCTAATGGTACTGATCGATATATCTCGGGATGGTGTTCAACAGGTCAGGAAGTAAATGGTAATAACGAATTGGATTGGGCCGGAAGTTTAATTACCCATAAACTGGTTCAACAACCTAGTGGAAAGTTATATCCAATGATTCCTGAAGCTGTGGATTATAAATTTAACACGCCGACTCAATATTCAATGTTAAAGTCTCAGGGTGATGTAACGGGAGATGAGGGTTCCTATGTTCTCAACTATCAGAATGAGAGATCATATGCATTATTTAATAGGAATACAGTCCCTGTAAAGATTGAATTAACCATTGATGCATCACAATCTACTGGTTTTGGATTTTCTTTTGGTGCATGTGATGATATGTCCGAAGTATATTCTGTTGCTTTTGATCTGACTTCTTCCAACAGGTGGTCAATGCCAAGTCTGTTTATGAATAAAGAGTCAAATTATTCAACAGGTTCATATACAGCAGAATTAAATTTTACTCCCCTTATTGTTCCGGATGATAAGGTTTTCGATATAAAGATTGTTATTGAAAAGTCAATTTGTGTGGTTTATGTTAATGATAATGTTGCCTTTACCAACCGTATTTACAAAATGGATAAGAATCCATGGACCATTTTTGTAGATGATGGAATAATCGACGTTTCAAATCTCTCTGTATACAAAATAGGAGATAAGTTATAAGTATAAAAAAGTAGCTAGCTAATATCAATATCTATGTTTAATTTTTTAAGTAAAGAAAAATGAAAAATCTAATATTTACTCTTGTCTTTATTGTTTTAAGTCTTGTTGTCAATGCACAACCTTATAATGTTACCATTTCAATAGATATGACATCTTATTCTGGTTCTGATTATGATGCCGTAGTAATTGGAGGAGGCATCAATGGATGGAATGGAGCACTAACGTTAACAAATGAACCTGGAACAAATATTTGGTCAACAACAGTTCAAAAAGAAGGCTGGATTGATTACCGGTTTGAAGTTACTGGAGGTGTAGTAGGATGGAATTGCGAATTTCGTAATGAAGCTAATGGAGAAGAAGGAGCAGGAACAGGATCTTGTTTTACAAATCCATGGGAAGGTACCCAAACAAACGTGCATTGGTTCGAAGTTACAGAAGATATAGTATTGCCAACTATTAGCTGGGAATCTTGCGAATGTATTAGTTGTACACCAACAAGTGCTAAATCTATGGAGATAGATAATGCTGAGATTTTTGTTAATCCGTCAAATGTATTAATAATAAGAGGATTGGAGTCAGGAGGTGTGACTGTGAGTATCTATGATATTCAAGGTAACCTGAAAGTCTTTGAGACAATTGAGAGTATTGGAAGTGAACAAAGTATGGATGACCCTCAATCCTTATGTAGTGGATTATATATTATTAAAGTTGAAACTGATAAGGGTAATATCATTAAAAAAATAATGATACACTAGATTTTATAGAAGTGTAATATTTGCTCTGAAAGCTTTTAGTTACGGAAGTTTTAGGTTTTGATACTGATTCCTTTAAATCTATTTAATAACCTGAATTCAAATCATTTTTTTGAATTCAGGTTATACAGATAGTGTTTTAGTTTAAGTGAAAGATAAAAATGCAATAGAATGATAAAGAGAAATAAAATAGCATATATAATAGTCGTCTTCTTAATTGTTTTTTTACAAATTAGTTGTAAGAACTCTGAAACTTCAGATGAGACTATGAGAAAGGAAAAGTTTCGGCCTCAATTTCATTTCACGCCTCAGGCTAATTGGATGAATGATCCTAATGGGATGGTGTATTACGAAGGGGAATATCACTTGTTTTATCAATATCATCCACAAAGTACGGTTTGGGGTCCTATGCACTGGGGCCATGCCGTAAGTACCGACCTAATTCATTGGAATCACTTACCTATTGCCCTGTATCCTGATAGTCTAGGCTATATCTTTTCTGGTAGTGCTGTTGTTGATTGGAAAAATACTAGTGGTCTTGGTACAAGGGAAAATCCACCTTTGGTTGCTATTTACACATATCACAATATTGAAGGGGAAAAAGCTGGAAGAAACGATTATCAAAGTCAGGCCTTAGCCTTCAGTTTGGATAAAGGAAGAACATGGAGTAAATATGAAAAGAATCCTGTTCTGCCAAATCCAGGTATTAGGGATTTTCGAGACCCAAAGGTATTTTGGTATAATGAAACAAATAAATGGGTAATGATTTTAGCTGTGCAAAATCGTGTACAGATATATTCTTCAAGTAACCTTAAAGAATGGTCTTTTGAGAGTGAATTTGGAGTAGATAGAGGGGCTCATGGAGGTGTTTGGGAATGTCCTGACTTATTTCCATTGGAAGTTGAAGGAAGTACTATTAAAAAATGGGTAATGTTAGTGAGTATCAATCCCGGAGGGCCTAATGGAGGATCTGCTACTCAATATTTTATTGGCGATTTTGATGGTAAATCATTTCACTCGGATGTTGACACTACTAAATGGTTAGATTGGGGAATGGATAATTATGCAGGAGTGACCTGGTCTGACATCCCCGAAGAAGATGGAAGAAGATTACTTATAGGGTGGATGAGTAACTGGCAATACGCACAGGAAGTTCCTACAGAAAGTTGGAGAAGTGCAATGACCTTACCAAGAGAGTTAAAACTAGTACAAGAGAAGGATGATATTATTATTGTCTCCAATCCGATTAAGGAATTTGAAGTACTTAAAGAACAACATCAAAAGGATAGCGAAACCTTATTGTCAGGTGAAGTTCCTATTGATATAAAAGAGTTGGATTTGAAAAGCTGTGAATTAAACTTTGTCTTCGAGCCGCAAGAAGCATCTCAAAATGGTCATACTACAGCATATGGAATACTGCTTAGAAATGACAAGGAAGAAGTATTGAAGTTGGGATATAATATGTTGTCAAAGAAATTCTTTATGGATCGTACCAATGTTTACAAAGCCTTTTCAAACTCTCATTACCTGAGTCTTGTAACAGGTGATTATGACATACAGAATCAGGTTAAAATGAAAATTATTATCGATGCTGCTTCAATTGAACTTTTTGTAGATGATGGTAAATTTGTAATGACGAATACTGTTTTCCCTCAAGAACCATTTAACCAGTTGTCATTGTTTTCAAGTCTTGGAAGTGTTAAAATTCTGGAGGCAGAATTTTATAATATTAAAAGTATTAGGGCAAAATAAAAAATGAAATAAATAGTTGCATAAAGTGCAGTAAGGGTTTCTTGCTGCATTTTTTTATATTAGATGAAGTTTATAAAAATGACCTGATGATGCCCTTAGTAAAAATGTATTTCAATCATTTAATGGTTTAAATTGCCTGTTATGAATACATTAAAGTATAAAAGTCTTTTTCTTTTGATTGCTTTATTGTTCTCTTTGTCAATATTTGCAAATCAGGAGTATTTGATTGGTTTTTCTCAATGTTCTTCCGGTGATTGGCGCGCCCAGATGGAAAGTGAAATGTATCGTGAACTGATGTTTCACAATGATATGAAGATGATCATTAAGAATGCAGAAGATGATGCTGATCTGCAAATTAAACAAATACGGGAATTAGTAGCAGAGGGTATTGATTTATTGATTGTTGCTCCAATAGAAATTGATGCAATTGAACCTTTGTTAGAAGAAGTTTATCAAAGTGGACTTCCTGTAATTTTAATTGACAGAAAGATTAATTCAGACAATTACACGACTTATGTTGGTGGTGATAATGTATTAATCGGAAATACTGCAGGTACTTATTTGGTAGATAAGTTGAAAGGGCAAGGTGAGATAATTGAAATACTTGGTTCGTTGAATTCTTCACCAGCAATTGAAAGGATGGTTGGATTTGATAATGTAATTTCAAGATATCCTGGTATAAAGGTTATTGATAAAATATATACTAATTGGAACAATAAGGTGGTATTAGATAGTTTACCATCAATTTTGCAAAGTCATTCGAACATTCGAGCCATTTATGCTCACACTGATTTTTTAGCTGCCGCAGCAAGTGAAGTAGTCAGGAATGTATTACCTGACAAAGATGTTATTATTGTAGGTATTGATGGTTCACCAGAAGTAGGGGGCGGAATAGAATTGGTTGAGAAGAATATCATTGATGCAACACTTATATATCCTACCGGAGGAAAAGAGTCTATTGTATTAGCATCCCGCATAATTACTAATCAGCCGATTAAAAAAGTTAATTTGTTACAGACAACTCTGATCAATGCTCAGAATGTGAAAATTACCCGTCTACAGTACAATACAATTCAAAATCTTCAGAATGACATAGTCCGATCTAAAGATATGTTGGATTTGTTGGGTGGAAGATATAAGACTCAGCGCTTGTTGCTTTTTGTATTGTTGTTCTTTTTGATTCTGGTTATTGTATTGGTTATTTTACTTTTTATAGCATTTAAAAACACAAATATTGCCAAGTTTAGGTTAGAGAAACAAAAAGAGGCTATCTCAAAACAGAATGTTGAACTTAAAAGAATGTCGGAACAGTTAGAGGATGTGACACAGTCCAGAATGCATTTTTACACCAATATCTCACATGAATTCAGAACTCCTCTAACACTGATCATTGGACCTCTTGAGAATTTGATCAATAAAATAGACTCAAAATCAGAATTAAATAAAGAACTATCAATTATATACCGGAATGCTGTTCGACTTTTAAGATTGGTGAATCAGTTAATGGATTTCAGGAAAATAGAAACCAATAAAATGCAATTAATGGCAGGACAGTATGATATATTGGTATTCATGAACGGTATTAAGGAATCCTTTTCAGAAGTTTTGCAGCACAAACAAATTAGTTTAGAAATTACCTGTGATAATCCGGAAATAAAAGTATGGTTCGATTGGGATAAGATGGATAAGGTTATGTTTAATCTTCTTTCAAATGCGATAAAAGCGTCTCAGAAAGAAGAAAGCATTCATATTAATATGAGCACAGAAAAAGATTTTGTCATAATTGAGGTAAAGGATGAAGGAGAAGGAATTCCTCAGAATGAAGTTGAAAGAATTTTTGATCGCTTCTATCAGGTAAATAAGAGCTCTTCATACCATGGTACAGGTATAGGTTTGTCATTAACCAAGGAATTAATCCTACTGCATAGTGGTGAAATTACAGTAGAAAGTGAATTAAATTTTGGGACATCATTCTTCATAAAGCTACCACTTGGAAATTTTCATTTAAAGGAGGATGAAATGATTTCCGCCAATAAGCAAATACAGGATTCTATTGCGCCAATTTACGCCGAGTTCCAGGAACCCGATGCAAATGAGAACCATAAAAAAGAGAAAGCTGTAGAGCTGAATATTGAGGAAAAATCAGTTTTGCTAATAGTGGAAGACGAGCCGGATGTAAGAAATTACATCAAATCTTGTTTTGATTTGAACTATTATTCAATATTTGAAGCGGAGAATGGAGTTGAAGCTTTAAAATTAATTGAAGAAGAAGGTCCGGATATTATTATCAGTGATGTAATGATGCCCAAAATGGATGGACTTGAACTTACCAAAAAAATAAAGGGGGATTTAAGATATTGTCATATTCCTATTATACTTCTTACTGCCAAATCATCACTTGAGCATTTGTTAGAAGGATTGGAAGAAGGTGCTGATAGTTACATTCCCAAGCCATTTAATAAACAACATCTAATATTAAGAGTTAAAAAACTAATTGAAGCTCAACGAAAAATTCAAGAAAAATATCAAGCTACCTTGCTAAATCCCAAGGAAGAGAGAGGAATGAGCCGAATGGATAAGAAATTGCTTCAAAGGATTAGTGATTTGGTACTGGAAAATGAATACAGTGAAAAAATAAATGTTGAAGATCTGAGTAGCCAATTAGGCATATCTAGGGTTCATTTATATCGAAAAATTAAGAAAATTACTGGTTTGTCCATTAGTGAATTTATTACCCAAATAAGACTTAAGCAAGCTTTAGTATTATTAAGAAATAGTGATAATACTATTTCCGAAATTGCCTATCAGGTTGGGTTTTCAACACCGTCTTATTTTACCAAATGTTTTAAGGAACAAATTAAAATGTCACCAACTGAATTTAGAAATAAAATATAGGGTTAATAGTTCTACCTATACATAATATGAAAACAAAAAAGATTAAAAGAAACATGAAGTATCTTTATTAATTTACTATTGATAGTGGCCAAATATTTTCCATGTCTTTCAGTTAACCAATGAAACACTCCAAAATTTAAATTTTTAAGTGTTTTGTTTTGAAGTACTGATATCCGGATGCGTTTAAAAATCATAAAATAATATCGAATACTGGATAGATATGATATTTGTTTGAATAGAATGCTTTAGTTTTATACAATCTTGATTCTTTTATAGTAAGGTACAATACGCCTTGTTTTTGTTAATTAAAGTTGAATATTTATGAAATATATACTTCTGGTTATTTTAATGTCATTTTCGACATTAGATATATTTTCAAACTCATCGAAAGACACTATTCTTTATAAACTTTTAGAACTCATCGAGAGTAAAGATTCTTATCAGATAGAAAAAGATAAGAGGGTGGCAGATTTAAAACAAATGCTTAATGTTCCTAATGTCACACCAAGGCAATATTATGAAATACATTATAAGTTATATAATGAGTATAAAACCTATATTTCGGATTCTGCGATTTATTATACGAAGCAAAATCTAGAAATTGCCAAAGAACTGCAAGACTCTATATGGATTAGTGAATCAAAACTTGATTTGGTTTCTCATTATGTAGTAGCTGGAATGTATATAGATGCTCTGGAAATACTAAATTCTATACAAAATAAGTATCTCCCAGATTGGTTACAAGTCAAATATTATGAATGCTATAAACAATTTTATGACTATTATTCCAGGAATAATCCTTATACACTCATTTATTTAGAAAAAAGTCAGCAGTATAGAGATTCCTTATTAAATATATTAGACGAACAATCTAATCATTACAAAATAGTATATGCCGAAAAATTGTATGATGAATTCAGGTTAGATGAATCCAAACAAATATTGCAACAACTCATAGATCAAACGAAGTCTGATACTCATGAAAAAGCGGTATTATCATATGCTTTGGCAAATATTTACATGAAAGAAGGGAATGTACAATTGCAAAAGCATAACTATGCTATATCTGCAATTTGTGATATCAAGAATGTAATAAAGGAGAATGCTTCTATGCAGGCCCTCGCCTATGTTTTGTATAATGCCGGTGAGGTTGAAAGTGCTTATTATTGTATAAAATCTTCAATGGAAGATGCAATGTTTTGTAATGCACGATTAAGAACATACGAAGTTTCACAAATATTGCCAATAATAGACTCTGCTTTTCAGGAGACTATAATAAAGAAGAAATCTGAGCTTTTGTATTTTTTAATATTTGTGAGTATTCTCTCTTTTTTTCTCATAATAGCAATAGTATATGTTTATAGACAAATGAAACGAGTCACGAGTATACGTAAGGAATTATACCAAACTAATGTAAAATTAAATGGGCTTAATGAAGACTTGCAGTCGAGTAATAATCAACTGAATGATGTAAATAAACAGCTAGTAGAAGCAAATCAAATAAAAGAGGCATATATTGGACATTTTCTCGATTTATGTTCCACCTATATCGACAAGTTGGAAAAGTATCAGAACACTCTGAATAAAAAGGCAGCAGAAAAAAAGCTTGACGAATTGTATAAAATGTTAAAGTCACGCGATATGATTAATAATGAAATAAAGGAACTGTATGAAAACTTTGACAACATATTCTTACACTTATATCCCAACTTTGTTGAAGAATTCAATTCTCTTCTATTAAAGGACCAAAAGTTTATATTAAAACCTAATGAATTACTTAATGTTGAGCTACGGATGTTTGCATTGATACGTTTAGGTATTAGTGATAGTTCCAAGATTGCTAATTTTCTTCATTATTCTGCAAATACTATTTACAGTTATCGTACAAGGGTACGTAATAAAGCAGCTGTTCCTCGTGAAAAATTTGAATCAATGGTTATGAAAATAGGTGCTTTTAAGAAAAGCTAACATTTATTTCATCTATATTTTTAGTCATTTTGAAGTTGAGTAATGTATTGTAAATAAACTATATGTATTCTTTTTGATGCTATATTTCATCAATGTTAATTTTTGTTAATTATTCCCTGATCATATTTTTGTACTGAGGGTTATGCTCTTTTTGGCTTTGTATGTTCTATAAGCCAAACATGTTTAACCAGAAGTAAAAAATTATGAAAATTCTAATCAGTTAACGATGAAAAGAGATCAAAAAAGGAAATGGGTTTATGTAGGTAGATTATATCTACTTTTATTGACTTTGACTTTGAGTTTCACCTTATCTGCTCAAAACCAAAAAACTATTTCAGGAGTAGTTATTGATAATAAGGGGGAGAGTATTATTGGTGCATCCATCTTGGAGAATGGTACTCAAAATGGAACTATTACGGATATAGACGGTAAATTTTCATTAAATGTATCCGAAGATGCTGTTATAACAGTTTCTTTTATTGGTATGGCTTCGCAGGAAGTACCCGTAGGAGCAGAAATTTTTTTTAATATTACTCTAAAAGAAGATGTAATTGGACTTGAAGAGGTGGTTGCTATCGGCTATGGAGCGGTTAAGAAGAAGGATTTAACGGGGTCTGTAGTGTCAATAAATACTGATGATTTTAAATCGTTACCTACTCCAAGTGTAGGAAATGCGATGCAGGGTAAAGCTTCTGGAGTGCAAGTGGTTGGTTCAGGAACTCCAGGCAGTGATCCAACATTCCGGATCAGGGGTACTGGAACCATTAATAACAATAACCCGTTGTATGTAATTGATGGTGTACCTACTGATGGAGGGTTAAACCAATTAAATATGGATGATGTAGAGGGTATTCAAATCTTAAAAGATGCGTCTGCAACTGCAATATATGGGTCAAGAGGTGCTAACGGGGTTGTAATTATTACTACAAAAAAGGGTAAAAAAGGAGAAGGCGTTATTAATTTCAACTGTTATTATGGAGTTCAGCAAGCTACAAATATGGTTGAAGTGTTAAATGCTTCGGAGTTTGCAGAGTTGCATAATGAGATGATGCTGGCTGCTGGGAAGGATTTAAATCCAGCTTTTGCTGATCCTTCAAGTTTAGGAAAAGGAACTGATTGGGTGGGTGAGTTGTTCTCAGTTGCTCCAGTACAAAATTATTCGTTGTCATATTCAGGAGGAAATGATAAGAACACTTACTATGTTTCTGGAAATTATTTTAACCAGGAAGGGATAGTTGAAAATACAGGCTTTAAAAGATATACAGTAAAATTCAATTCAGAAACGCAAGTAAATACAAAAGTAAAGTTTGGCAACATGCTTTCTTTGAATCATGATGATAAGTATAATGGTGATTATAGCATTATTAATACTTTAAGAGCATTACCTACCCAGGCTATTTACAATACAGACGGTACCTATTCGGGACCAGAAGGAAGGCCTGATTGGAATGGGGATATTGGCAACCCTATTGGACGAGCAAGAGTAATTGACAACAGGACGCTTGGTTATAACCTATTAGGTTCAGTTTTTGGAGAAGTTGAAATTATTAAGGGATTAAAATTTAAAACTTCTGCAGGTTTAAAAGCTAACTTTTGGCATGGCCGAACATGGTCTCCAAAATATGATTGGAAGCCCACACCACAAGAGGAATCATACCTTGGTGAAGGATGGAATAAAGCTATCACATGGAACTGGGACAATACCTTAACTTATGACAAAACATTTAATGAGTTGCATAAGTTTACTGCCCTAGTGGGTACCAGTGCTCAGGAGAGTAAATTCAAAAGTATAAATGGTTCTATTCAGGAGTTTGCCAGTGATGCTACACAACAGCTGAGTAATGGATTAAGTCAAGTAGTACTAGGAGGCGGTGCCAATGATTGGGCACTATTATCCTATATGGGGCGAATCAACTATGCTTTTGCTGATAAGTATTTAGTAACAGGAACAATACGTCGTGATGGTTCATCTAGGTTTGGCGAAAATAATAAATGGGGATTATTTCCCTCGGGATCTTTGGCATGGAGAGTATCGGAAGAGTCTTTTATGCAAAATATGGAAGCTATTGATAACTTGAAACTGAGGGCCGGGTTTGGTATCACAGGTAACCAGGAAATTGGAAATTATGCTTATGCTTCAGAGTTGGACATTGTTAAATATAATTTTAATAATAACCTTGTGAATGCTGTTGTTGCCAACCGTATGCCTAATCCTAATGTACAGTGGGAGTCGCAACAACAAGTTAACCTTGGTATTGATGTAACCGCATTTCAGCAAATCGTTGATATTACTGTTGATGCTTACCTTAAAAAAACAAAAGATATGTTGGTGCCTATGGATGTGCCGATTGTCTCAGGTTATTCAGATGTATATGTGCCAATGATTAATGCAGGGGAGATAGAAAATAAAGGTATTGAGCTTAGCGTTACTACTCACAACATGAAAGGGGAATTTAATTGGGATACCGATTTTAATATCTCTTTTAACCGAAACAAAGTGATTGATTTAAATGATACCATTCCAATGGTTAGAGGTGATGTTGGTTTTAACCAGCAAATTGCACGCCTGGAAGTCGGAAAACCGGTGGATGTATTTTATGGTTTCGTCACAGATGGAGTTTTTCAAACGCAACAAGATGTAGATAATCATGCGATACAGGTTCCTGGAGATGATATTTATGCAAGAACTTCTGCAGGAGACATCCGTTTTAAAGATCTTAACAGCGATGGGGTTATTAATGATGATGATCGTACTATTATTGGCGATCCTAACCCTGATTTTATCTTTGCAATTAATAATAGGTTAAGTTATAAAGGATTTGATTTAAATGTTTTTATACAAGGGGTTTATGGTAACGATATTTATAATGCTAACCGTATTACAAATGAAGGCATGGCGGTAGCTTATAATCAAAGTAAAGAAACCCTGAAAAGGTGGAATGGGGAAGGAACTAGCAACTCAATACCACGAGCGGTGTTTAACGATCCAAATAAAAATATCAGACCTTCTGACAGGTTTATTGAAGATGGTTCATATATCAGACTTAAAAGTGTTGTTCTAGGTTATTCTTTTCCTAAAAAGTGGATTGAAAAAGCAGGTATGTCATCAGCCAGGCTTTATGTTTCCGGCACCAATCTTTTAACATTTACCAGCTACAGCGGTTTTGATCCCGAAGTAGGGATTAACGGTATAGATAATAGTACATATCCTTTAACACGTACGGTGAGTGTAGGTGCAAATATTAGTTTCTAATTGAAAAAATATAAGATTATGAAGATTTTAAAATATATAGCTTATTCACTGGTGGCAATAGCATTCAGCTCATGTAATGAAGATTTCCTAGATAGAGCGCCAATGGATACCATAAATACTAGTAATTTTTATCAGACAGAATCAGACGCCATATTAGCTATTAATGGAGCCTACCAGCCATTACAATGGCCAAAGTTGTACAACATGCGAATGTGGACAACCGATATTATGGCTGGCAATAGTATTGTAGGTGCCGGTGGTGGTGATGATGGTAGAGAGACTCAGGATTTAGCTAATTTTGTAACAGCAACTGACAACCCTGGGGTACTAGATCTTTTCAGGGGTCCTTCACCTGGTATTTTAAGAGCTAACCTGGTGTTAGAAAATGTGGCAGGTATGGATATAGATGAAAACTTGAAAAAAAGAATCTTGGGAGAAGCTCATTTCTTACGTGGATTCTACTATTTTCTTCTCGTACGTTTTTTTGGCGATGTACCATTGGTTACTACACCTGTTGAACCGGGAGGAGATTTACGTCCATCAAGGGATTCCAAAGGTGATATTTATGCTTTAGTTATCCAGGATCTTAAGGATGCTATGGATTTGTTACCGACAAAGTCATCATACGGCTCTACCGATCTGGGACGCGCAACAAAAGGAGCTGCCGCCGGTTTGTTGGCAAAAGTTTATCTTACATTAGAGGAGTGGGACAATGCAGTGAAGATGGCTGATGAAGTAGCTATCCTTGGTTATGATTTGAATCCTGAATATGGCGATAATTTCGATGTGAATAACGAGAACTCAATAGAATCACTTTTTGAAGTGCAATATGTTGGCGATGGAGGAGAGGATTTCTGGGCGAATGAGAACCAGGCTTCATGGTTAAGTACCTTTACAGGCCCACGTAACTCCAATATGGTTGCAGGAGGCTGGGGCTGGAACCAGCCAACAGAAGAGTTTGTTGATGCTTATGAAGATGGCGACAAGCGTAAAGATGTGACTGTTTTTTATGATGGTTGCCCACAATTTGATGGCATGGATTATGATGCAGCCTACTCTACTACGGGTTATAACCTTCGTAAATTTTTAGTTACAAAAGAAGTGTCTGCAACTTATGACAATAGCCCTATGAACTTTCCTGTATTGCGCTATGCAGATGTATTATTGATAAAAGCAGAGGCATTGACCAACCTTGGGAAGATTGCTGATGCCGAAACGCCATTAAACAGAGTAAGGGCGAGGGCAGGATTAGGAAATATTTCGGGACTTAGTCAAGTTGAGATGAGAGAGGTAATTCTTCATGAGCGCCGTATGGAGTTGGCTTTTGAAGGGCAACGTTGGTTTGATTTAATTCGTGTGGATGGTGGTCAGTGGGGGCTTAATTTCCTTCACTCTATAGGTAAAACGAACGCTGCTACCAAGCACTTGCTATTGCCTATACCGCTTTCAGAGACAGATAGTAACCCTAATTTATTACCAAATAATCCAGGGTATTAATCCATTTCGACAGTTGATTTATGATGAAGCAAAATTTGGGTATGTGTTCAGTTTTGCTTCCTAAACTAAATTCTACAAAAATGAATACAAAATATTTCAATAAAATAAAAAGACTGCCCGCTCTTGGGCTAATGCTTGGGTTCATTATGGCAGGAATGTTAATTTCATGTGAAGATAACCAGGAAATTACTGTAACAATGGGCGAACCTATTGAGTTATCAGTTTCAAACAATGAAGTTGCATTATCACCTAAAGATTCATATAACGACGTTTTAGAGTTTGCCTGGACAAGTGGTACGAATCAAGGAACAGGTGCTTCTATTGCATATCAGTTCGAGATGGATCTTGAGGGCAATAATTTTTCGCAGAAACAGGTAGTGAATTATAATCCTGGTACATATGCATCCGCTATGACTGCTGAAGGCATAAACGCCTTAATGCTTGATACCTGGGGTGTAACTGCCGGACAACAAATTAACCTGGAAATCAGGATAATTGCAATGGTGAATAATGAAAATGTGTTGCCTGATACTTCTGATGTGGTATCGGTGGGTATTACAACGTATGAGCCTTTAACACCAACATTATATATTATTGGTGATGCCACTACAGCAGGTTGGGATGCCAGTAATGCAACTGCCTTGGAAAGGGATAGTAAAGATCCAACAGTATTTACCTATGTAGGGGCACTCTCTACTGGTAATTATAAGTTTATTGCTTCTCAAGGTGATCTATTACCTTCATATAACATGAATCCTGCTACAGGTGGACTCTATTATAGATTAAGTGAAAGTGATCCAGATGATCAATTTTCAATCAATGAGAGTGCAAAATATAAAATTTCTATTGATTTGTTTGATTTGTCTATTGTTGTAGAGCAGCTTGTTGGACCAGCTTATGATGTGTTGTATTTAATAGGAGATGCCACTACAAATGGTTGGGATATGCCAAGTAATTTGCCTTTTACACAGAATCCTGACAACTTGTTTGAATTTACATATAAAGGTGTGTTAGAGCCGGGTAACATGAAGATAGCTACTTATTCTGGTGGCTGGTGTGGTGGTGATGAGATAAGGGCTACTGTTGCTAATCAGACTGATTTAACGCAATCAGGTTTTATAATAGAGGCTGGTTGTTCAGGCGATGACAATCAATGGGCAATCACAGAGGAAACACAAGGCTTGTACACCATAACCGTTAATATTGATGCTAATACAATCACTTTTGAACCATTTAGGTTATTTATGGTTGGTTCAGCTACACCTAATGGATGGGATATAAGCTCGGCCGTTGAGTTAGTTAAGGATGCTACCAGCTGGAATATATTTACTTATACAGGGCCGTTGGTTGAGGGTGAGTTTAAGCTTCCGGTTAACCGAAATTCAGATTGGGGTCAGGACATGTATATGAAGGATCCTAATGATGCATCAAAAATGTACCTACATAATGGAGGTGATGATGATGATGAAAAATGGAGTATTTCTGCAACTGAAGCTGGTGATTATATTATCACAGTAGATATTCTGAATTTGACTATAGATTTACAAAAACAGTAATTTGATTCCATGCTGTTGGAATGAATCAACATTCCAACAGCACTAATTAATAAAAAAAGAAGATGAGGGGATTAAAAAATATATTGGTAATAACTTTAGTGTTATTGGTGGGGTGTAAAGACAATGAAAGTGTACAAGGTGGTAATGTCCCGGAGGTACCATCAAATCCTGAAATGCCAGCATATAGTAATGTTTTCATTTCAACAGATAAGGCAGCCTATGCCCCTGGAGATAAAGTTCTTTTTACAATAGAAGGTTCAAGTTTGCCGGCAGGAGCTATGGTGCGATACAAACATTTAAATGATGTTATTAGGGAGGAAACTATTTCTGGTGTCAATTGGGAATGGAGTACCCCAACTAATGACTTCAAAGGTTATGTTGCTGAAGTGTTTAGTTTTGAGGGTGATCAAGAAACTATCCTTGCAACTATAGGCATTGATGTATCTTCTGACTGGACAAAGTTTCCTCGTTATGGTTTTCTATCTGATTATGGCATTAAAAGTGATGCAGAAATCCAAAGCGTTATAGATAACTTGCAGAGACATCATATAAACGGTCTACAGTTTTACGATTGGCATAATAAGCATCACAAGCCATTGCCGATAGTTAATGGAAAGCCTGCTTCTCAATGGAAAGATATTATTAATAAGGATGTTTATTTATCAACAGTAGAGAGTTACATTGATGCTGCCCATGCAGCTAATATGAAAGCCATGTTTTACAATCTTATTTTTGGAGCATGGGACGATGCAGAAGCAGATGGGGTTGGTAAAGAATGGTTTGTGTATAAAGACAACACCCATTCAAACAGAGATTTTCACCCTCTAGGAGCACCTTTTCTAAGCAATCTTTATCTTTTGGATCCTTCTAATCCTTTATGGCAAGCATATATTGCTGTTGAAAATGATGTTGTATACCAGAACCTTGCTTTTGATGGGTATCATATGGATCAGCTTGGGGACAGGGGAGATACTTATAAATATGATGGCTCAAGGTTATACTTGAACCAATCATATCAGTCTTTTATCGAGGCCATGAAACAAGCTGCACCAGAAAAAGATGTAGTTATGAATGCCGTGAGCCAGTATGGGCAGCAGAATATTGCCCAGGCGAGCCCTGATTTTTTATATACAGAAGTTTGGACATGGAGTTATAAGTCATACAATGATTTGGCCGGTATAATTAAGCAAAACAATGTTTATTCAAATTATAAAAAGAATACTGTATTGGCAGCTTATATGAATTATGATTTGGCTGACAATAAAGGATATTTTAATACTCCGGCAGTGTTAATGACTAATGCAGTAATTTTTGCTCACGGTGGTGCTCATCTCGAATTGGGAGAACATATGTTAGGAAAGGAGTATTTTCCAAACAGCAACCTGGCTATGAGGCCTGACTTAAAATCAGCAATGGTTGAGTACTATGATTTTCTCGTAGGATATGAAAATGTATTACGGGATGGTGGTGAATTTAATACAGTTGACGTTACTTCTATAGATGGAAAGTTACCGGTTAGCAAGGTTGTTGGAACTACAGGTACCGTTAGTGTAATAGGAAGAGAATTTGAAGGATCACAGATAATTCATTTTATTAATTTTAAAGATGCTAACTCTTCTGAATGGCGAGATGATACAGGTAGTCAGTCAGTTCCTGGGCTTATTTCAGATGCAAAAGTTTCGGTAGCAGTGGAAAATACAGTTTCGAAAATATGGGTGGCTTCACCTGATATAATTGGGGGAGCTTCATGGGAATTAAATTTCAATCAAGGAAACGGAGTTGTGACTTTTACCTTACCCAGACTTAAATACTGGAGTATGGTGGTCATCGAGTATTAATGATTGAAAAAGAATAGAGTACTAAATTAAAATCACTAACAGATATATCCAACATTATAAATAATTAATCATGTTAACCAACATTTATTATAGTGTTGAAAGCTATAATTGTTTCTATACGTTGTGTATTATGTTAACTATAAATCGCTTTAAAATCTTCAATTATGAAAAAGAGTGTACGTATAATTAGTTTCCTAATATTAGGATTAGTTTCAATTTCGAGCGCATTTGCACAATATGATTATGTATCGATAGTAGGAGATGCTTGTTCTGTAGGGTATGATCCTGTGGGAATTCCGCTTGAGAAAAATGAGAATGTTTTCACATTTAATGGAGTATTAAAAGCTGGTAATTTTAAGTTTCATACATTTAATGGCGATTGGTGTGATGGTGATTGGATTAACTCATCGGTAGCAGACCAAGATTTAACCGGAACGACCTATATTATTACGACCGGATGTGATGGACCAGATAATAAATGGAGTGTAACCACACCAGGAAGCTATTCAATTACAATTGATTTAGATGCTTCGACCATTCAAATTGAGGAGCTTACCTATTATGCTAATCTCTATTTAGTTGGGGATGCGACTCCCGGAAGTTGGGATTTGAACATGGCAAGCGAAATGACTGTTGATGGTTCAAATCCTGCACTTTTCACATGGTCAGGGGATTTGGTAGCAGGTAATTTTAAAATAGCCACAGCAAAAACCTTTGATGATGGATGGGATTGGATTATGCCATTAGCAACAGGTCAGGATTTTAGTTTGTCTGACTACCAGGTTGTTTTATCTGGGGGGGGTATAGATAATAGTTGGACTATAGATGCACTTACGGAAGGTAAATATGATATTTCTGTAGACCTTCAGGCCGAAACTATAAATATCAGTGAATCTACGGCTACAGGGATTTCAAATTCTGATTTGTCACAAGTTCAGGCATTTCTCAATGAACTTTCTGGTCAGTTGAACATAGATTTAGGTATCCAAAAGATAGCCACAGTTTCTGTTTATTCGATCACAGGCCATATTATTTATCAAACAGATATGACTGAATCTATTGTTTTGGATGCTTCATTATTAGGAGGTCCTGGACTTAAATTGGTACAAGTGTCTAATAATAATTTTAAAAAAGTTTTTAAAATTTTAGTTCAATAATTTATAAATAGAGATGATCAGAACTGGTTTTGGTCATCTTATAATTTAATGGATAGATTAAGGAAAAGTGTGATTAAAATCTTAATGGCGTAGAAGTAGATTTAGAGGAAATGGTTAAAATGAAAAAGATAATCTCCTGGGTTTTAGGAATCATCATTATTCCGTTTTCAATAACGGGCCAGAATAAAATAAACACAGGTAATTGTTCAGGATATCAATTAAATGGAAATAGAGTTGTTTTTAATTGTGAAAACATAAATGTTCAATTGGAACAAATCAGTTCGGGTATTATCAAAATATGGTATGATACTGATGGATTTAAACGTAATAATGAATCATTTGCTGTCATTTTAAAAGGTAATGCAGAGGAGGATCTTAACCTGACAGAACAATCCGGAAGCTTTGAGATATATACCAGTGAACTGATTGTTCGTATCACTAAAGCTCCATTTAAGATTCGAATTTACGATAAGTGGCAGAAATTATTAATGGAAGATTATCAAGATTTTGGATTTGTATCAGATTCTGTAAAGATGAGTAGTTACAAAACATTAAAGCCCGGTGAACGAATTTATGGTTTGGGTGAACAAAATGGAAATATAAACCGCATTGGTAGTTCGTTTAAAATGTGGAATAGTGATAAGCCTTGTTATCAGGTTAATGAAGGTCCTCTTTATAAAAGTATTCCATTTTTTATGAGTAGTGAGGGCTATGGTATTTACTTTGATAACACATTTAAGACTGAATATGATTTTGGAACAGAATCTGAATCTTATTATTCTTTTTCTGCACCGGGAGGTGAGATGATCTATTACTTTATTTTCGGACCTACATATAAACAAATTATCAGTAGATATACTGAGTTAACAGGTAAACCTATTATGCCTCCTGCATGGGGATTAGGGTTTGCTCAATGTCGTGGAATGCTAACCAATGAATCTTTAACAAGAGAAATTGCAAAAGGGTACAGAGATCGACAAATACCTTGTGATATAATTTATCAGGATATTGGTTGGACCAATAATTTGCAGGATTTTGAATGGCGTGATGGTAATTATGATGATCCTCAAAAGATGCTGTCTGATTTAGAATCTGAAGGTTTTAAAGTGATTGTTTCTCAGGATCCTGTGATTTCACAAACTAATAAGACACAATGGAGTGAAGCAGATTCCTTGGGTTATTTTACCATTGATTCGAGAACCGGAGAAACTTATGACATGCCATGGCCTTGGGGAGGTAATTGTGGCGTTGTAGATTTTACTAATCCGGATGTTGCCGATTGGTGGGGTAATTACCAGCAAAAAGTATTGGATGATGGAGTACGTGGTTTTTGGACAGATATGGGAGAGCCGGCATGGAGTAATGAGGAGAGTATAGATCGTTTATTTATGCAACACCATCGGGGAAGACATGCTGAAATACATAATGTATATGGTTTTACCTGGGATAAAGTAGTAACAGAACAATTTGAAAAGTACAACCCTAATACACGTATTTTCCAGATGACAAGGGCTGCTTTTGCTGGTATGCAACGTTACACCTTTGGCTGGTCTGGAGATTCAGGTAATGGCAATGATGTAACACAAGGTTGGGAGCAATTAGAAGCCCAGATGCCTTTAATGATGTCAGCAGGTATGGGCTTGATACCTTTCTGGAGTTGTGATATTTCAGGTTATTGCGGCGATATCAAGGATTACGATGAGTTAAGTGAGTTATATGTTCGCTGGATACAGTTTGGGGCATTTAATCCGCTTAGCCGAATTCATCACGAGGGCAATAATGCCGTGGAGCCATGGTTATTTGGCACAGAGGCGGAAGCCCTTTGTAAGGAAGCTATTGAGATGAAGTACCAGCTCTTTCCATATATCTATACCTATGCACGTGAAGCCTATGACACTGGGTTGCCTATAACAAGGGCGTTAATATTAGAATATCCTGATGATAAAGAAGCTTATGAGTTGAATAGCCAGTTTATGTTTGGGCAAGAGATGATTGTGGCACCTGTTGTTGAAGAAGGCGCTGCTTTTAAACGTGTTTATCTGCCTAAAGGCAAGTGGTTTGACTATAATAGTAAGCAAGATCCTTTTGAAGGAGGACAATGGATTGAATATCCTGTTAAATTGTCAACCATCCCTGTGTTTGTAAAACAAGGGTCTATCATTCCCCATATGCCGGTGATGCAATATATAAATGAAAGAGCCAACTATCCTTTGTTGGTTGATGTGGTGCCGGCGGGAATTAATAAAAAGGCCTCTTTTGAAGTATATGAAGATGATGGCGAAACCAATAATTATAAAAAAGATGTTTTTGGCAAACGCAAGATAAGTTGTAAAACAACACGTGGTGCCTATGAATTATCCTATAAAGAAGAGGCGAGTGGCGATTATGAGTTGAGGCCAAGGAATATTTGCTACAACTTTTTTCTTGAGGGTCAGCCTGCCATAATAAGCCTTGATGGGCAAAAAATAAAATCGGGCAAAATACCTGAAAACCTTTTTGATACTATTAAAAAGCCTTTTTACAAGTGGGATGAAACGGCTAAAGTATTAAAAGTAGTTATTCCTGCAGGGCAGGAAACCTATAAAATTCAAATTGAAAACTAAATTTTAGACTTAATGAACTAGTCCTATATCACATAAGCTTTTTGCCTCCACTTATTTGCCTCTTTTGAGGGGTACCTGAATTCATTTCTCTAAAAAGGAGCCCCTGCGCAAGGCTACCTATAGGGAAACAAAGGGAGTGGGGAGGGGGAGTTAAGAAGTTGATTAGCTATGCACCAAATTCAAAAAAACTAATTATTATGAAAAAACTATCTACACTAGTGCTATCATGTTTTATGCTTTGCTCTTTAAACCTAATGGGGCAATACACCAACCTTTATTTAGTTGGATCTGCAACACCCGCTGGTTGGGATGCTAGTGGTTATGCTATGGAACAAAGCAATTCGAACGGTAATTTATTTACCTACTCAGGGCCTTTAAAAGCTGGGGAGTTTAAGGTTCATACCGAGGCGTCTGGTGACTTTTGCGCCGGTAATTGGCTGATGCCCATTGATGAAACACAGAATACCGCTTTAACAACTTCAGCGCCGCTTTCTTACAGGGATGGGGCTGGCTGTTCTGCTGCTGACACTAAATGGGTAATTGAGGCTGATGGAATTTATACCATCACTGTTGATCAAACTTCTGGTACTGAATCTATCAGTTTAACAGTACTTTCTTCATATGCTCAACTTTATATGGTTGGCGATGCTACACCTAATGGATGGGATTTGAATAATGCCACTTTGTTGTCAAAAGAATCCGAGGGGGTATACTCATGGTCAGGCGAGTTATTGTCAGGCGAATTTAAAATAACATCAGTAAAAACATTTAATGATGGCTGGGCATGGTATATGCCATTGGCACAAGGACAAAGCCTGGCGCTTACTAGTTGCCAGGAAGTGGTTTCGGGAAGCGGAACTGACTTAAAATGGGTGGTGGATGCTGTTACTGCAGGCAACTATGATATTACAGTTAACTTATCAGCCCCTTCTGTTTCAATAGTGGAGTCAAATGCTACGGGCATAGAAAACTCAGGTATGGATAAAGGAGGCATCTCCGTTGATTTAAAAGCAGGTACTGTTTCAGTAACCAATATCACCAGTGGTGTTTATACTATTTACAATATTTCAGGTAGCCAAGAATTCAGTGGTAGCCTTGGTGGGAATTCAATTGATATTTCAGGGCTTAATAGTGGGCTGTATATTATTCAAGTTACTGGCAACGATGGTTTGCAGTTGGTTTCAAAATTTTTAAAGTAAGTAATGAAGCTCAATGCAAGGGTATTGCTCCCTTGCATTTCTACTAATTGCATGATGAGTGAATGGGGCTGTAATATAGGTTTTATTCGCAGGTGCATATTGCGCGTAAATTTATCAACTACCCATGAATATTATAGCTATTTGCCTGCCGGGCAAATGAGCCCAAAGGGCACATCTCAATATGGTGTTTTACCATGATAGAGGGAAAAAATTAACAAGATTACAATAAGAAACAGTTCGTTGTAGGTTTTATAATGACTGTAAATAGGGATGATAATTTAATTACTTCCTAATCCCCAATATGGGGCTTAGGGCAACAAATATTTAAAAATGAGAAAACTACTTACAGCTGCTTTTTGCCTTGTTTTAGTTATAAATGCGGTAATAGCACAAACGAACAATCCAGTAGCGAATTCAGAGGCTATTGTTACTTCTGGTACGATGCGGTTTACAGTATTAACACCAGAAATGATACGTATTGAGCAAAGCGATTCTCTGGAATTTGAAGACCGGGCATCGTTTGTCGTCGTAAACCGTAATTTACCAGTGCCTAATTATAGTACAAGGACTGAAGACGGGTGCTTGTATATTTTAACAGATAAGCTGGAGCTCAGGTATAATATAGGTTCGGACCCTATGGAGAATGATCCTTGTGCTCCAAATTTGCAAATTACCTTTGATGTAGATGGGGCATCAGAAACATGGTTTCCTACAAAAGTGGACCCATACAACCTGAAAGGGACTTGCCGTACTTTAGATGGCGTTAAAGGTGATGGTCGTAAGAGGCTTGAGGATGGGCTTATTTCGCGCTCTGGCTGGGCCGTAATTGATGAGCAAAAAGCACGGAATGATGGTAGTTTTAGCCTAATGTTTGATGGAAGTGATACTGTCGATTGGGTGGCTCAACGAGTTGACCCTAATTCGATGGATATGTACTTTATGGGCTATGGGCATGATTATAAAAAGGCACTTTACGATTTTACACTTATAGCAGGTAAAATACCATTGCCTCCGCAATATGTTTTTGGTTATTGGTATTCAAAATATCAGCGTTATTCAGAGCAAGATTTTAGGGACATTGTAGGTGATATTCAAAGCAATGATATCCCAATGGATGTACTGGTCGTTGATATGGATTGGCATATGGATGGTTACAACAACCGCACCGATCAAACTCAATGG
Source organism: Carboxylicivirga caseinilyticus (assembly GCF_050589785.1). NCBI lineage: Bacteria > Pseudomonadati > Bacteroidota > Bacteroidia > Marinilabiliales > Marinilabiliaceae > Carboxylicivirga > Carboxylicivirga caseinilyticus. The sequence continues at coordinate 34,901 of NZ_JBNGOX010000042.1, forward strand.
ACCGGCTGGACCTGGAATAATGAATTATTTCCCGATCCTCAGGGCTTCATTGATTGGATACATAGCCAAAACCTGAAAACAACACTTAATCTTCACCCTGCTGATGGGATTGGTATTTATGAGGATAATTTTACACAGCTAGCGAGTGATTTGGGTGTTTCTGCCAGTGAAACAATACCTTGGAATATTGAGAATAAAGACTTTTATAAAGCATTTTTTAAGAATATTTTGCGCCCGCATGAAAACATGGGGGTTGACTTTTGGTGGCTGGACTGGCAACAATGGATGCTTGCCCCCAATGAACCTAAACTTGGGAATACCTTTTGGTTGAACCATGTTTTCTTCAATGATATGAAATTTCAAGGAAATGATAGGCCATTGATATTTCACCGTTGGGGAGGATTAGGCAACCATCGATATCAAATAGGTTTTTCTGGTGATGCCTATAGTACATTCCCAACCTTAGCATTTCAACCTTATTTCACCTCTACTGCCAGTAACGTGTGTTATGGATACTGGAGCCATGATATTGGTGGGCATGTGCAACCTGATGATAATAACCCTGAACTATACTTGCGATGGATTCAATACGGGGTGTTTTCTCCAATTTTACGAACACATTCGACCAATGCCGATAATATTGAACGACGCATATGGATGTATGATAACTTCCTGGCAATGCGCGATGCCATTGAGCTTCGTTATGCTTTAATACCATATATCTACACCTATGCACGATATGCCTATGATACTGGTGTTTCACTTTGCAGGCCTATGTATTATGACTATCCAGAAGCAGAAGAGGCCTATACTTTTGAAGGGGAATACATGTTTGGCAATGACATTCTTGCGGCTCCTATTTGTAAATCAAATAATGGCGAGCCAACAGTTGATCAAACCATCTGGTTGCCTGAAGGGAAGTGGTTTGAAGTAGCTACAGGCGAGCTGTTAGAAGGAAATCAAGTTGTTACACGTGCATTTACAGCGGAACAGATTCCATATTATTATCGTGAAGGTGCGGTTATACCGCTTTATCCTGCAATAAGGCATTTAAATGACAGGCCTGATACAATTATTGTACAATTTGCCCCGGGGGTAACAGGCGAATGTTCATTATACGAAGACGAGAATAACAATAATAACTATGAGACAGGAAGCTTTACCAATACGCTTATAACACAAGCTACAGTAGAGGGCATTAGTACATATACTGTAAATGCACGAACCGGTTCATTTACTGGAATGCCTGATACACGTTCGTTCCAATTTGAAATGCTAGATAAGAATGAACCCGCAAGTGTAAAGGTAAATGGTAATTCTGCAGCGTACACCTACGATCAGGATAATCGAAAAATTATTATAAATGTTGATGATGTGTCATATAGTTCATTGCCATTAAGCATTGTTGTGGCCAATAACTAATTAAGCAGAAGTGAATTTTAAAACAATCCATGAGCAACTTGGCGCAATTAGCAGCCAAGTTGCAAATGGTAATTTTCCCTCCAGAATAAGGGGTAAATGAAATAAAATTTAAACAGATGAAGCGAATTATATTATTTCTATTGGCGATTTATGCATTTTCAACCTTGCAGGCTAAGGATTGGGCTATTATTGGAGATGCATTAGAAAATGATACCACCTATTTAGGCCAGGATCCATCAAATTCCAATGTGTATAAATATGTGGGAGAAATTACAACAGGTGAATTTAAACTTTGGGATGGGACAGATAACTATATTCCTGTTTGCGGCATGAATGACCCAATGGGGCAGGAAATAGGTATGGAAGCCCAGGCAATTGAAGGGCAAACCAGTTTTGGACTTAAGTATGTTAAGGATGCCCAGATGTATGTTATTACTCTAGTTGATGGAGCCAGCCCTACCATAAAAGTTGAATTGGCTGATGTATTTGAGCATGTGTATCTAATTGGAGGGCCTGTAAGTACCACAGGCAGCAATTGGCAACTTAGTGATGCAAGGGAATTAAAGCGTGATGCTGATAACCAGTTTATCTTTTATTACCGTGGTTTTTTAATCTATAATAATTCAGGAGATGAGCCGGGTGCTTTTAAATTTCTTTCATCAAATAGTAACTGGGAAACTTCATTTCATCCGGTTGGCCCTGCTAACGTACTTTTAAGCCAAGCTTCAACAATGCGCGTTAATGGAGATGATACCAAGTGGGAATTGCCGGCTGATGGAAGTGAAAACGGGTATTATACCATTAAGCTTAATACGCTTGAACAAACCATTGAAGTATTAGAGTTCACTCCATCAAATGTTGCATATCCTGAGAAAGTATATCTTACTGGCGATGCAATGCCATGTGGCTGGGTGAATGATAATCCTGAAGTAATGATAACTACTAATATTATAGAAGGAAAATACATGTGGAGTGGAAACGTTGTTCCCGGACAATTCAAATTTTTAAAAGTGAAAAATTATTGGGGAAGTTGTTATGTGTCAACAATTGAAGATCAGTTAATTGAGAATGGGGGATCATATACTGTCATATACGAAGGTTGGGGTGAAACATCTGTGAACGATTTTAAGTTTGTATTCTCCGAATCAAAAGAATGTACTATTTCTTTGGATTTATCTACTATGAGTTTAGAGGTTAGAGAAGGGATTGTGAATAGTATAGTTAATGTTGACAATCAAGAAGAAAAATATTTCATTACAGGATTAAATGGAATTTTAAAAGCGGGTAGTCATGATCCAACACCTATGGAACTTTCAGTATACGATTTACTTGGGCACGAGATATATAAGAATAATTTTGTGTCCAAAACCCAAGTTACAGTCAGTAAAGGCTTCTACATTGTAGTTCTAAGCGACCAGAAAAATCAAGTTTGTAAAACAGTTAAGTATGTTTACTAGGATTTACTGGACTTCATAATCAAAATCCAAAAAAATGTATAGGTATTGGTTCAGAATATGTGAAATGAGAATTGTATTTGGAGCTATTTTTATTATAAAATTCAAAAGCAAGGGAGTAATACCCTTGCTTTAAGAAAAATATTTTTATGAAAAGAAGTAAAGTTTTAGGGTTACTCTTAGGTGTGATTATTGGGATTAATACATATTCACAAAGGCAAAAAGCTCCTATGTATATTAGCGCCTATGCATATTTGTATATTGAAAATAATAACCAGAATACAACTATTCCAATGCCTGAGAATATGTGGCAAAACAATATTGATTATATGTCGGAAAATCTTGCGCCACTTGGTTTTGATATGATTTGTACTGATGGCTGGGGTGAAGATATAAGAAATAGTGATGGTTTTAGGATAAAGCATCATTCAAGTTGGGAAAATGAATTCTCAAATTGGGCTAATTATGCAGAACAAAAAGGCGTTAAATTGGGCTTGTATGAGAATCCTCTTTGGATTAATGAATATATAAGTGCAACATCAGGCCTTTACAATCCCAATGAGAATGCCATGTGGTTTAACTGGCTGCAGGTAGGTAATGTAGGTGCAGAGGATTATTTAAAAAGGTATATTGAGTATTATGCATCCTTTGGCGTTGATTTCCTCAGGGTTGATTTTTTATCATGGTACGAAGATGGAATAGACAAATTAGAATCTTTAACGGCAGAGCATGGAAGGGATGCGGCAGATTATCAAACAGCACTTTCATGGCTAAACAAGTATTGTGATGCCAATGATATTCAATTGAGCTTGGTGATGCCTCATTTATATAATGATGGGGCTAATGAAAGGGCATATGCGCCAGGAAGTATGATAAGGGTGAATGAAGATGCCTGTGATGGTGGTTGGTACAGGTTTAGCGAGATTGAAAGAGGGGAGGTACACCCTATCTGGAGCAAGTATCACAATGCCTTTGATGGCTTGGTGTATTGGTCTCGTTTTTCTGGTTTTGATGATTCGCAAAAACAAATGATTCTGGATGGTGATTTTATATGGTTATCTTCTTTTGATAATGATGAGGAGAAGAAGTCTGTACTATCATTAAACCTTATGGCTGGTGGTGCTATTGCTCTTACTGAGTATGATATAAATGATTTTCAGAAAAGTATTCATCTACTTCAAAATCGTGAAATATTTGAACTAAATAATGATGGTTTTGTGGGAAAACCATTGTCCAATGATCCAACTAATATACAAAGTCAGGTTTGGCATGGGCGGATGTCTGATGGTGATTATGTACTTGCCCTTTTTAACAGAGAAAATACTGCACAGGCCAGAAGTTTTAGTTTTTCATCGCTTGAAGGGAACCCTGCAAGTTTATATACCCGCGACTTATGGGAACGTGAAAACATAGGCTTAAAATCTTCTATAAACATTAGTTTGGCAGCCCATGCCTGCAAAGTTTATAGGTTGAGTACTGAAGAAAGTGAGTTGGGTAACCTTGGCTCAATAGAACCTGTGCAAATGATTCAGAATAGCCAAATGTATATTGGTGGAAGTTTTAATAGTTGGACTCCAGGTACACTTCAGATGGAAGATGTTGATGGAGTTTGGACGGTCTCTGGACTTTCATTGGAAGCAGGTAATTATGAAATGAAATTTGTAAATACTTCAGATTGGAGTGGTGATGATTGGGGTAATTCTACTGGCTTGTCTGGTTCAGTAACGCTTTCAACAGGCGGTTTGCCTAACCTTTCTTTCTCACTTTCAGAATCCGGTTTGTATGATATTTACTTCAATGATATGCAAATGGAATATAATATTATACCACAAAAGGCTACTTCATTATGGAAGAATCAAATTAAACAAATAAAACTAAGCCCGAACCCGGCAACTGAAATTTTAAATATTAGTGGAGTAGAAGGAATTATAAAAGTTTCAATTTATAGTTTACAAGGAAAGAAAGTCTTAGAAAAAAGTGGATTTGCAGAAGCGGGTTCTTTTTGTTTGAATATTTCGGATGTGCTTACTGGAGCCTATGTTGCTATAGTAAATGATGAGCAGCAGAATTTTTATTGTGATAAAGTAGTGATTGTAGAATAGGGTAATTACTAAATAAAAGTATTAAATATGAAGAGGTTAATAGTGTTGATTTGTGTGGGTATCGCAGTTTGGGGTTGTCAAAATAATCAAAATATACTTTACGAGAACAGTAAGTTTTCTGTTTTGAATGATGGAGTGATTCAGGGTAATTACAGAGCAACTGTTATTTCTCCAGTTCATATTAGTTCCAACTATCAAAGTTTGGTTCATGAAGATTATTCTAGGTTAATAACTTTTAAATTCAGTATTAATGAAAAGGATAATGAAAAAGAAAGTGGTACTGATCATTGGATAATAGTTGGCGATGAACATGAATCACCTGTTATAAAATTTGGTGGTACTAATACTCCAGTACCTGCTGATCCAGGGACAAAATTACCACCAAATTACGAATATACTTTCAAACTAGATATGAGGGAAGTATTCAGTCAGTTTGAAGAGAAAGGGTATTATGAAGTATATGATGGCAGCCGTGTGGCTAAAGACGATTTCAAGGCAGTTTATCTTGCTGGGGGCGCTGCTCCTTTATCCTGGGATTTCTCAAATCTTGATGAAAATGGCTTGGCTTTAAAGGATGATGATGGAGATGGTATATATGAATTACAAGTTATTCTAAATCCTTTTGATGAAAATAGTTTACAAGAAAAAACATGGGAAGCTAGTATTGATGTTTCTGATAAAACTGTTTATCATTCAGAACAGCCAATTGTAGATGCTCTTTTTAATATGTCATTGGAAGAGGCTAAGTTAAATATAGAAGCCGATAGTACTTTACGGACAGGTGCTAAATGGGGTGGTGTATGGACTAGGGATGTAAATTACAGTACACTTTTGGCTTTTGCTTACCATGAGCCTGAAGTGGCAAAAAACAGCCTTCGTAAAAAGGTGAAAAGAGGCCGTATTATCCAGGACACGGGCTCGGGTGGAGCATGGCCTGTATCTTCCGACCGAACTACATGGGCATTGGGTGCTTGGGAAATTTTTAAGGTAACAGGAGATCGGGAGTGGCTAAAAGAGGCATATGCTGTTATTAAGAGTTCCCTTGATGATGATTACATGACATTGCGAAATTCAGAAACAGGCATGTATTGTGGAGAGTCTTCGTTTTTAGATTGGCGTGAGCAAACCTATCCCAAATGGATGGAGAATATGGATATCTATGTTTCGGAGAACCTGGGCACCAATGCAGTGCATTATAGGGCGCATAAGATATTGGTTGAGATGGCCAAGTTGTTGGAAGAGCCATATGAGGTTTATGAACAGAGGGCTGAAGCAATTAAAGCAGGCGTGAACAAGTACCTTTGGATGCAGGATAAAGGTTACTATGGGCAATATTTATACGGCCGTTCATCACAAGTGTTGTCGCCTCGATTCGAAGCTTTGGGAGAAGCACTGGCTATCTTATTTGATGTGGCTGACGAGCGACAGGCTAAATCAATTATCTCTAAATCCCCGGTTACAGCATATGGTACAACTTGCATTTATCCTCAAATACCTGGTATTCCACCATACCATAACAATGGCATATGGCCTTTCGTGCAGTCGTATTGGAATTTAGCAGCCGCAAAAGTTGGTAATGAAGAGGCTTTGTTACATGGCTTGGCATCTATTTATAGGGCAGGTGGTTTATTTCTGACCAACTACGAAAACTTTGTGGCTGAAAACGGCGATTATGTAGGCACCGAAATTAATTCACACCGCATGTTGTGGAGTATGGCTGGTAACCTGGCTATGGTTCATCGTGTATTTATTGGGATGGATTTTGCTGTTGATGGCGTTTACTTTAATCCGGTGATTCCTAAAGTATATGGGGGAGTGAGAACCTTATCTAATTTTAAATACAGAGATGCAATCTTAAATATTAAGGTTGAAGGTTATGGAAATAAGATAGAATCTTTCATGCTGGATAATGAAAAGCGAGCTTTGGCATTTATACCATCAACATTAAAAGGAGAACATTCTATTGTTATTAAAATGGCCAATAATCCATTTGAGAAAGCCGGGACTCATCTGGTTGAAAATCGTTTTTCTACCTCAAATCCACATGTAAAGCTAAGTGAAACGTCGATTAATTGGGAACCAGTTGAAGGTGCCGAAAAATACAATGTGTATAAAAATGGCGAGTTGTTAAAAACTGGTGACTTTTTGAGTATGCAAATTGCTGTCGATCATTTTGCTGAATATGCAGTAACTGCCATCAATGGTTATGGTGATGAATCATTTAGTAGTGAGCCCGTTAAAGTGATACCTGTTGAAACCATTCTTGAAATAGAACAGTTTTATCCAAAATCATCCTTGCCTTATACCAATTATACGGGTCAGGGTTTTATTAAAATCAGTACTAATGAAAATGTTGATCTTAATTTAAAGGTTAGTGTTGAGGAGGATGGCGAATATATCATTGATTGTCGTTATGCGAATGGAACAGGCCCCTGGAACACTGATAATAATTGTTGTATCCGAAGCCTTTACGTAAATAATGATTACGAAGGAGTGTTGGTAATGCCTCAAAGAGGAAAAGGTGAGTGGTCAGATTGGGGATATTCAAATGCAGTTAAAGTACATTTATTAAAGGGTAATATCAACTTGAAAATTGTACTTGAAGTATGGAATACTAATATGGATGAAGAAATAAATGAAGCTTTAATAGATTTCATAAGAATAATTAAGGTATGAGATAAACGCAAGTAGTATTACTACATTTTTTTTTAAGCGGTTGAATTCATGAACTTGATTCAACCGTTTTAATAGATTCTTATATGCCAATCCTTTATATTAAAATTGAAAACACTTAAATCATCTCATAAAATCCAGGTTTTATTTTTCTAATAATTCATCAAATCCATATATCTAAATTCATGATTTGGTATGGTTTTAATTTTCTGACTATTTATGATTTTATATCTATTCTCTGAATGTTCATTGAATTCAATATGAGATAAGTGTTAAATATATTAAATGGTCAAGTGAAAATGTTTACCCGCATTTACATTTCATCAATATAAATCTTCAAAAAGCAAGTGAATTTGAAGCATGAGTATATAGAATGTGATCAATAGGATTAGGTTTGTTCTAATGAAAACAATTTTTCAGTTGAGGTGCTCAGCATCCCAACTGAGTTATATTAGATTTCTTTCAACTAGAGTGCTGAGCACTTCGGTTGAAAGAGCTGATGAAATTCAAGTAATTCTAAAAAGCAAATTTTTGGTTTAGAACCACAGGCCTCCAACTGATATAATGTACCTAATAAATGTCATTTTGTAATATAGTGGTTAATATATTAGCTATAGGATAAGGATATGGCTGTATTTGTCTAATATATTATCTATATGTACTCAATTAATCCAACACCTCATGAAATTGGTAAGGAACTGGCCAAACGCCACAAAGCCTTGCGTAAACAATTAAAGTTATCTCAATCAGATATGGCAGAGAGATCTGGAGTCTCTTTAGGTAGCTTAAAGCGTTTTGAAACTACCGGACAAATATCTTTGGAATCATTGCTTAAGTTAGCTCACCTTCTTGATAGACTCGAAGATTTTAAACTAGTTTTCCAACCCAAAGAAGACTTAGGCAATATTGAGGATCTTTTTTTGACTAAATAGTAGGTAAAGAAACTGTTATGGAAAACATCAAAAATATTTTAGTGTCTTTGGAGCTTGAGGGCCAAAGTTATGCTGTAGGGGAAATGGTAAGGGATAATCGAATAATCTACTTTCGCTATAATGCTGATTTTTTGGACTGTGGTCTCAATATTTCACCAATTAAGCTGCCTTATAATAATGAAATTAATTCCGGCTCATGTTGTTATATTCATAAATGAACGTATTTTTAATAACTAAGATGAATTATGTCGAACCATTAATCACCAATTCCCCGGAAAGAAGAATTTGTTTAATAGAATTTTGAGATTCTTCATTGTCGATACGATCAAGTAATAATTGAGCGGCTTTTTTTCCTATTTTTTTACCTAAAGGATTAATATAGGATAATGTTGGTTGATACATTTTGGAGAATATCGACTCACAAAAACCAATAACAGCAATCTTATCAGGTACTTGAATATTATTCTTATATATAGCTTGCATTACACCCGACATGGTTAAATCACTAATTGCAAAAATGGAATCAGTTTTATGAGAGCTGTTAATAAGATCATCTGTTGCTTTGTAGGCTTCAAGTGTCGATTCTCCTGAAATGACAAGATTATCATCGAAAGGTAATGCATAATCGTTAAGTGCTTTTTTATAGGCTTCAAGTCTGTTTTGGCTGATTAATAAATTGGGATTACCAATACATATCGATATTTTTTTACGTCCTGTTTTAATCAAATGTTCAACTGCCCGATATGCACCATCAAAATCATCAATTAATACACAATCGGCCTTAATGTTTTTAGGTATTCGATCGAAAAAAACAATTGGGATATGTTCCTCAATGAGCGATTCGAAATGATCAAAATTCTGGGTCTTACGACTTACAGATGCCAGTATGCCATCAACATTATTGTGTAATAATATTTCCAGATTATCACGCTCTCTTTTTTCCGATTCTCCGGATTGCAAAATCATAAGATTATATCCCCTTTTATGAACTTCTTTTTCAACTGCTTTAATGATTGAAGGAAAAAAGAAAGGAGAAATTTGTGGTACTATTAATCCGATTATCCTGCTTCGTTGTTGTCGGAAAGATATCGCAGTTGCATTAGGTTTGTATTTAAGTTTCTTTGCCAATGCATTAACCCTGTCTTTAGTTGCTTTACTAATATCAGGATGATCTTTTAATGCCCGACTCACTGTTGATTTTGAAACTCCCAGCTGTTTTGCTATATCTATTATTGTAATGTTTTTATCCTTCATCAGGTATTAATGTAAATTAACAAAGTTAATAAATGTTAAATGTACTTTAATGCAACTGGTTGCACAACCGGTTGCGCTTCTATGTAGTTGATAGAAAGGCTTTAGGGATGTTGTTTTTTGGCTGGTCATTACTTATTTTTACATCAGTTTACTTAGCTAAGGTATCAATAAATGTGAAAAAATGCGAAGTGTTGTTTGGTGTTGTTTTTTAATTATCGACAAAGAACATGGTAAGTTGAAAAGTATTTAAAGAAAAAGTGATCTAAAGTTACAGTTTTATGAAAAAGAAAGTATTAATATCAGTTCTGATGAGCCTTATTTTTACCGGCTATCTATATGCACAGGAAGGTGTATTAAAAGGGAACATAACAGATGCGGCTAACGGAGATGTATTAATCGGTGCATCCATATTAATTAAAGGAACTACAATTGGTACTATAACCGATTTAGACGGTAATTATATTATCGAAAATTTACCAACAGGAAGTCAAATGATAGTTGCTTCATTTGTAGGGTATTCCAAAAAAGAATTAAGTGTTGATATAAAATCAGAAGGTGAAACCGTATTGGATTTGCAACTGGCTCCTGACTTAATTGGTTTAGATCAGGTAGTAATAACAGGAGTAGTTAATCAAAAAGCTGCAATTGAATCTAGTGTGGCAATGACTACTTTGAAGCCTAAGTCAGTTGAACAATTTGGAGCAACTACTACTGCCGAATTATTTAAAGCTATTCCGGGTATTCGTTCCGAATCATCAGGTGGTGAAGGTAATGCTAATATTGCAGTACGGGGTATTCCGGTGGCTTCCGGTGGATCAAAATTTTTGCAGCTACACGAGGATGGTTTGCCCGTTATGCAATTCGGTGATATTTCTTTTGGGAATGCTGATATATTTGTCAGATCGGATCGTACCATTGGGCGCATTGAAGCTATTAAAGGAGGTAGTGCATCAACATTTGCAAGTAATTCACCTGCCGGTATTATTAACTTTATCAGTAAAACAGGGGCTACAGAAGGAGGAAGTGTAGGTATGACATTAGGAGCTGATTATAAATCTTTCAGAACAGATTTTGAATACGGATCTCCGATAGCTGATGGATTCCGTTTTCATGTAGGAGGATTCTTTCGTCAGGGACAAGGACCTCGTAATCCCGGATACAATGCGAATAATGGAGGTCAGATAAAAGCCAATATAACTAAGGATTTTGAAAAAGGCTACGCTCGTTTATACTTTAAATATTTAGATGATAAAACCATTTCTTATATGCCAATGCCGGTTAAAGTTACGGGTACAAGTGACAATCCTACTTATGAATCAGTTCCCGGTTTTGATTTGACCAATAGTTCGTTACAAAGTCCGTATTTTAATCATATGCTAAGCGTTGATGGACAGGGTAATTCACGAGTTAGTGATATGTCAGAAGGAATGCATCCTAAAAGTATAGCTGTTGGTGGAGAATTTTCATTTGATTTAGGAAGTGGCTGGAATCTGAAAGAGCGTTTCCGTTATGCGAAAAACCACGGAAAATTTGTATCGCCATTCCCGGCTCAGGTTGCCGGTGCAGATGATATAGCAACAAGTATTGCAGGTTCGGGATATAGCTTAAGTTACGCCAACGGGGCAAATGCCGGTGTTGCCTTATCTGAATCAGAAATTAATAATCTGAATGACAATGGTTTGTTAATGCGCATACATACATTTGATGTTGACATTAACAACTTGGATAATTTTACCAACGACATCTATTTGACTCGTTCATTTGATAAATGGAACGTAACAGCTGGTTATTATAAGGCCATGCAAAACATTGGCATGACATGGTTGTGGCAAAGTTATCTTACTGATGTTAGTTCTGATAATGGTCCTCGATTGATGAATCTGGAAGGAGCAGACGGAACACAATATACCAGTACCGGTTTATTAGCTCACGGAGTACCTTATTGGGGGAATTGTTGTACACGTGGATATGATATGAATTATATTATTGACGCAGTATATGCCAATGTTGGAGTAGAGTTAACTGATGATCTTAATATGGAAGCCAGTATGAGATATGATATGGGTGATGTTTCTGGATATTATCTAAATAATTATCAGGCTCCTGTTGATGTTGATAATAATGGTGATATTTCATATGTAGAACAGGAAGTAACTGTTTTGGATAATGCCAATCCTAATGTTGTAAATTACGATTATAGTTATTTGTCTTATTCAATTGGTGCAAATTATCAGATAAACAACGATCAGGCTGTTTATACTCGTTATAGTAAGGGAGGAAGAGCCAATGCTGATCGTTTATTGTATACTCCGTTTATTGATGATGAAGGAAAGACCATTGATGGATTGGATGCTGATGAGATTGGGCAGTTAGAGCTGGGGTATAAATATAAGTCGCCTTCATTAGCTGTAATTGTTACCGGTTTTTTAACCAATATCAAAGAGCAGAACGAGGAATTTGGCAGAATACTCAATAAGGAATTCAGAACTTATGGAGCTGAATTTGAGGGAATATATTCACTGAAAGAATTTAATCTGGCAGTTGGCGCTACCTATACTAAGGCTGAAATTACCAAGAGTTTGAACGAAGATGAAGAAGGAAATGAACCACGTCGTGTACCAAGTTTACTTTATAACGTTTCTCCTTCGTACGATTTGTTCAACAAAAGATCATCTATCGGTTTTAGTGTTGTGGGTACAACAAAAGTGTATGCACAAGATGATAACGCCATTGTATTACCTGGTTATGCATATGTAAATGCATTTTTATCCTACAATATTATCAAAGGTTTAAATGCAAGAGCTAATGTAAATAACTTGTTCAATACTTTAGGTTTTACTGAAATGGAAGGGGATACATTTGTTGAAAACAGTACCAATTATTTACGAGCTCGACCAATTACAGGCAGAGCTACCACAGTTAGTTTAACGTATACATTTTAATCGGAGTGGATTGGAGCAGGTTGTTTAAGCCATTCAGAGGAAAGATAACAGAAGCAGAGCGATAGAAACGGTTTAAACAACCTGCTTATTTCAACAAAAGCTTGTGCTGATTTTTTTGATCAAAACATTGTTTTAATAAATTATTTATCAGTCAATAATCATCATCTGTTGGATGTGGATTGGGACATAAAGTGTTTGAGTTTTGAAGGGAGATAATATTATAATAGATGACAATAATATACAATTGGCAAAAGAGATAATACCTCATATTATTGATCGAATTAAAGCTAAAGATGGCAGATATATTATATCTGTTGCAGGTGAGTCGGGGAGTGGTAAATCAACTAATGGAAAAGCGTTGGAGCAAATACTTTCTTCCATGGGAATAAAAAGTAAATTGATAGGGCAGGATGATTATTTTGTATTACCACCGAAGTCGAATGATGCCCGACGAAGAGAAGATTCAGAATGGTTAGGCCCGCATGTTGAAGTTAATATGCTTTTAATGGATCGTCATTTAGTACAGGCTATAAGTGGTGTAAACACGTTTGTTAAACCGTTGGTTGATTATTATGCAAACAGTGTTGAAGACGAAACTGTTGATTTGACGGATGTTAAAGTGATATTGGCCGAAGGTACGTATACTTCTTTACTTAAGCATGTTGATACTCGCATTTTTATGGCAGGTACCAGAGTTGATACACTGCAGTTACGTAAAAACAGAAATAGGGGTTCCGAAGCGAATGATCCGTTTGTAGAAGAGATTTTAAAAACGGAACACAAAATAATTGCAGGTCATGCTTTGCTCGCCGATATTGTTGTTACAAAGGATTTTGAGGTTGTTGTAAAATAAGAAAATCAGAATTATGGCAGTTAAAAATAAAGTTCAGTTGATTACTTATCCCGATTCGTTGGGAGGCAATCTGAAAACTCTCAATAAAACTTTGGAGACTCACTTTAAAGGTCTGTTTGAGGGCGGAATACATATATTACCACCTTATCCGTCGTCAGGCGACAGAGGATTTGCACCGCTAACCTATCTTGAAATAGATTCTGCTTTTGGTGATTGGAATGATATCAGAACAATTGGGCAAAAGCACGATGTTTTGCTCGATCTAATGGTGAATCATATATCTCAGCAATCTCCTTTTTTTCAGGAATTCCTGGAGAAAGGAAAAGAATCGGAATTTGCTGATCTTTTTATCACTTTAAATAAAATATGGAAAGATGGAGAACCTGTTCAAAAGGACATTGATAAAATGTTTCTGCGCCGTAAGGTACCCTATTCCGAATTTGAAATTAAGTCTACAGGCCAAAAAGAACGGGTTTGGACAACATTCGGAAAAACAAATCCTTCGGAACAAATAGACCTTGATATTCATTCGCAGGCAACCAAGGATTTATTAGAAAAATTCCTGACAAATTTTAAGGCGCAAGGGATTAAGATTGTACGATTGGATGCTGTAGGTTATGTGATTAAAAAACTAGGAACAAGTTGTTTTTTTGTAGAGCCTGAAATATACCAGTTTCTGGACTGGATATCTTATTTGGCTAAATCACTTGATCTGGAATTATTGCCCGAAGTGCATTCGCATTATTCAATACAATACAAACTGGCTGAACATGGTCATTGGATTTACGATTTTATATTACCATACCGTATTCTTGAATTCTTTATTAATAAATCATCTGCTAATCTCAAAGAGTACTTAAAAAATCGTCCTGAGAAGCAATTCACAATGCTTGACTGTCATGATGGAGTACCGGTAAAACCTGATCTGGATGAATTAATTAATACCGATGAAGCTCGAAAAATAGTAGATGTATGTGTTGACAGGGGAGCTAATTTAAGTTTGATTGTGTCAGATGATCATAAAGCACCTGATGGTTTTGACGTTCATCAAATAAGATGCTCTTATTATTCAGTACTTAATTCCGATGATAATGCTTATCTGGCTGCAAGAGCCATTCAGTTTTTTGTGCCTGGAGTACCACAAGTTTATTATGTTGGCATGCTTGCCGGTGAAAACGATACAGAAGCAGTTAAAAGTACAGGTGAAGGACGTGAAATAAACCGTCATAACTTCTCAATGGACGAGATAGACGTTTGTATGAAAAAAGAGGTAGTGCAGCGTCTGCAAAAACTTATTAGGTTCAGGAACAACCATGAAGCTTTTGATGGAACATTTAGTGTGGTAGAAAGCAATGATGATGAATTATGTCTGTTGTGGACGAGAGGGAAAGTATATTGCCGCTTAAGTGTTGATCTGAACGATAAAAAGAGTGTAATCCACTTTTCTGATAAAGACAATAATGAGTCAGTATATTTAATATAAAAATAGCTCTGTATATAATCTGATTCATCGCGGTTAGAAAAAAATAAATCAGCTTTAAAAATAATGCAATGCATAATCGAAATATAAAATCAATAAAATGGCTTACATACATGATGTTTCTAATGTTTGCCATGACAACCGATGCTGTCGGAGTTATCATCCCCGAAGTAATGAAAGCCTTTGATTTAAGCATGACTGCTGCAGGTCTGCTGCATTACGGACCAATGACAGCTATTGCTTTAGCAGGTATGTTTTTGGGCTTTCTGGCTGATCGACTTGGACGAAAGCGAACCATTATATTAGGTTTGGTGCTGTTTGTTGTAAACTCATATTTATTTATTGTTGGCAATAGCTTTGTCTATTATCTTACTTTGATGATTGTTTCAGGAGCAGCTATAGGAATTTTTAAAACAGCAGCATTGGCACTTATTGGCGATATATCCCAATCATCAAGAGATCATACTTCTACTATGAATACTGTGGAAGGCTTTTTTGGTGTTGGTGCTATTATCGGACCTTTTGTAATCAGTTATTTATTAACACAAGGAGTGGCCTGGAAATGGTTGTTTGTTATTGCAGCTACTCTATGTGTGATGTTAATTGTTTTGGCATTGTTAGTCAAATATCCTTCTACAGTGAATAATACTGAAGAGCCTATTAATATGAGACAGACATTTGCTATGCTCAGGGATCCATACGCATTAGGATTTTCTTTAGCCAGTTTTTTTTATGTTTCGGTTGAAGCTGCTATTTATGTTTGGATGCCTACATTGATAAAAGATTATGATGGTAATTTACTTCTTTTGGCCACCTATGCTTTACCGGTTTTTTTTATTTTAAGAGCAGGTGGACGTTTTATCGGAGCCTGGATGATGGCTCGTTTTGATTGGTCAGTTATTCTATTCTTTTTTACAGGAGCTATCTTTATATGTTTTGCAGGTAGTATGATCCTAGGTCGGGAATTTACAGTTATTCTGTTGCCTTTGTCAGGTTTATTTATGTCAGTAGTTTATCCAACAATAAATTCGAAAGGGATTAGTTGCTTTCCTAAGGCTAACCATGGAGCCGTAGCCGGGGTAATATTGTTTTTTACAGCCGCAGGTGCTGCCTTTGGCCCTTTAGCAATGGGGGCTGTCAGTGATGCTTTTAATAGTGATCCGAAAGTGGGGTTTATGCTGGCTACCGTATTTGCACTGATACTATTTAGTGGCGCTGTTTTAAACCTTATAGTTAAACCAACACAAAAAAGACTTAGTCGTTTGGAAGAAAGTGAGTATTGATGGATTTAAATGATAATAAGATTATTTGATGTTGATATCTTTTAGGAGGGGTGAATGATATTATTAATATATCTAATACATTAATTCTAGTGTCGATTATTAGCAAGCTTAGAATAGGAATTTATTATAATTAATACATATTAGAAACGGTTGTAAATATCGCATATAGCAATATGCGATATTTACATTAAGGATGTTAATTCTTAATACAAATCCTTAATCTTCTCCATATTCTTTTTAATCAAAGTCTCTGTTGTTCTTGCATAACGTTGAGTCATTTTTGTATTGGAATGGCCTAAAGTTTTTGATACAACCTCTAAAGGCATATTATTCTCTAATGCAACCGTTGTTGCAAAAGTGTGACGTGCTGTATGTGTTGATATAGGTTTATCAATGCCGCATATGGTCCCGATTTCTTTCAAATAGGCGTTCATTTTTTGATTGCTTAAAACAGGTAGGAGAGCACCTTTTTCAATTAATTCCGGCTCGTGTTGATATTTGGCGATTAGCTTTTTTGCACCCTCAATTACAAAAATGGTACTAATTTGATCTGTTTTAGTTCTTTTTTTATGAATCCATGTAATGCCATCATTATCTTTTGTGATATGTTCACGTTTTAAAGATTTCAAATCAGAGAAAGCTAACCCCGTAAAACAGCAAAATACAAAAGCATCCCTAACCTGTTGTAGGCGGTCAATTCCTATGCTTTTATTAATAATGGTATCCAGTTCTTCTTTTGTAAGATAAACCGCATCAACTGGTTTTAACCGGAGCTTTATAGTTGCAAAAGGGTCTTTCTTTATCCAACCATTAGCTAAGGCAATTCTAACAATCTTCTTAAAGTTCTTAATGTATTTGATTGTAGTGTTATGACTACAATTGCGAACTGTCTTAAAATAGAACTCGTAGTTATTTATAAATTGTTGGTTGAGTTCTTCTAAAGCCATGTCCTCACGTTTATATTGCCAACGAATAAAATCCCTGGTATGCATATAAGATGTTTCATAGCGTTGAACGGTGTCAGCCGAAAAATCCACACCGATCAGCTTTCTGGCTTTATCATTATGGTCTTTATAGATTTTTAAAATAGTCCTTCTGTCTTCCTTTTTACCAACAAGCTTTTCCTGAATAATACGTGCAGATACTGGTTGGTTATCCAATGTGAGGAAATCTATATAAGAGAATATCTTCTTTTGATATTGGTCGATGAAATTATTTGTTTCGATTCCCTCTGCAGTTAACCCATTTGTTCTTTCCGCTTTATCATCCCATATTTCAGGAGAAACTTTCTTTCGGGTTGTAAATTCAGTTCTTTCCTTGTTAATAGTAATTCTAACAAAGATAGTAGCCATACCATTCTTGGTTACTTTGGTTCTTTTAATGAAAAACAAGATTTTGACATTTGTAAGTCCACTCATAATAATAAATTTTGATGTTAAAATTATTCTTATGAGATCATTTCAAAGGCATCTAAAACCGAGTAATAGAGCGCAATGTAGCGTTATTGGAACGATCAATCGAGGACTTTTTTGAGGGAATTTTAGTCCTCGATAAGTCCTCTGAAAAATTGCGTTTTACTGCTTTTTACTGCAAAATATTGCACATTAAAAAACCCTGTAAGTGTTGACTTACAGGGTTTTGTTTTAAATTGCTTTCGCTTTCAGCGGAGAGAGAGGGATTCGAACCCCCGGTACCTCGCGGTACAACGGTTTTCAAGACCGCCGCATTCGACCACTC